>CALBVR010000376.1 GCA_937969565.1 uncultured Acidimicrobiales bacterium
GAACTCGGGGGCGAGTTCGACATCGCCGTTGACCGGGAACACGAACAGGTTGAGCGGCACCTCGCGCTGGAATCGCTCGGAGATGAGGAAGTCGATGAGCTGACCCGCTTCGTCGGGGGCCTCGGTGCCACGGAGCACGCCGGCGAACTCGATCTGACGGAAGCAGGCATCGCTGAACGAACCGGTCGGCGGAGTGTCGACGGGCGGATCGGCGAAGAGGAACTCGGCCGGCGGGCTCGATGCATACGAGTTCACGATGGCACGGTCGCCGCCGCCGGCGATGAAGTCGCCGTAGTACGCCTCGTTCCAGCCGGCGGTGATCGCGACGTCGTTTTCGACCAACGCCGTCCAGTAGTCCTCCCAGCCGTCTTCGCCATAGGTGGCGATGGTGGCGAGCAGGAAGGCGAAACCAGGTGATGACGTCTCCGGGTTCTCGGTCACGAATTCGCCGGCGTTGACCGGATCGATGAGATCGTCGAGCGAGGTGGGCGCATCGCCGGGCAGCTCGTCGATCCAGTAGTTGACGCACACATCGCCGTAGTCGATCGGGGTCACCCGGTGGTGCGGGTCGAGCTCGAGGGCGTCGTCGACGGATGCAAGCGCAGCAGACGAGTAGGGGAGAAACAGGCCGGCTTCGAGGCCGCGGCAGAGAAACGAGTTGTCGATGCCGAAGAGCACGTCTGCGGTCGGGTTGTCCTTCGTCAGCACCGCTTGGCTGACGAGCTCACCGGCATCGCCGACGGCGATCTGTTCGACGGTGATGCCAGTCTCGGCCGTGAAGGCTTCGAGGGTTCCCTCCGACAACGCGAAGGAGTCGTGGGTGGCCAGTGTGATTGTGGTGTCGGAGTAGTCGACGTCGTCATCGGTGACGATGACTTCGGCGAGGTCGGGCTCGGCGTAGCAGGGCGACTCCTCCTCCATTGCGTCATCGTCCATGACGTCCTCGGCCGACTCCTCGGCCATGGCTTCGTCGGTCGTCGCGTCGACGACCGTGTCGTCCCCGCACGCGGTGGCGACGAGGGTGATGGTGAAGAGTGCGCCGAGCAGGCGCAACAAGGATGCATGGAACATGTGCTTCCTCCGCTGGAATTACCCAGTTCAGGTTCGTGCGGGTCGGCGAGTGCACTCGCCCTCTCAGCCTGGCTCGATCCAAGCTCCCCGGGTTCTGTTGTCGATTCGATCCTACCCGGCCGAGTTGCCGGCTCGTCGAGTCAGTCCGAGCTCGATGCGCTGCGCAGTCGGGGTGACGGCGAGTCCGCCCAGGCCGGTGCAGCGAAGCTCGCGGGCCATCAGGTCGCTGACCTGCTTGTGTGCATCGAGCACCTCGTCGAACGGAATCAGATGTTGGTAGCCGGCGAGCGCCATGTTGGCGCAGCTGAGCGCGTTGGCGGCTCCGGTGACATTGCGGCCGAGGCAGGGTGCCTCGACTCGGTTGCCGACGGGGTCGCAGATGAGGCCGAGCACGTTCTGGATCGCCTGGCTTGCCGCCGACAGCGATTGTGCGGCGGAGCCACCGGCGAGCTCGACGAGTGCGGCCGCGGCCATCGCTGCGCCGGCGCCGGTCTCCGCCTGACAGCCGCCCTCTTCAGCAGCGAAGCTCGATCGGTTGGCGACGAACACGCCGATCAGCCCACCGGTCAACAACGCTCGTTCGGCGGCCTCGTCGGTCGCATCGATTTCATCGATCGTCGCGAGCAGCGCTCCTGGGAACGTGGCGCATGACCCAGCGGTCGGAGCGGCGACGATCACTTCCATCGCCGATTTCGCTTCCATCAGCGCGGTGACGTAGGAGATCATCCGGTTGAGGAGGCCGCCATCGAGAAGCTGACCGGCGGCCGCCATCTCCGTGAACCGCCCGCTCTGCCAGCCGAGGATTCGATCCTCGTACTCGGTACCGGCGAGCCCGGTCTCCACGCCCCGCCGCATGATGTCGAGGATGTGGCGAGCCTGCGCCATGACCGCTTCGGCTGGGATGTCGCCGCGAGCACACTCGTACTCGAGGGCCCAGTCCGACAGCGGACGGTCGAGAAGATCAGACTCGCCACCGAGTTCGCCGGCGTGGGAGAACGGCACGGTCATGTTGGGCCGGGAACCGACCGGAAGGACGCTCCGCAACCGATGGACCGTGCCTTCGAGGCCGTCCACGGCGGAGGGGTCGAGCGGCTTCGCCGAGAGGGCGATGACCAGACCTGGCGTCGAGGTCACCTGAGCGACCGCAGCGTTCGCCTCGAGCGCCCCTGCGCACGCCTCGACGTCGTCGGTGAAGACGAGCGTCGTGAAGTAGTCGCCGAAAAGCTCAACAGGACATCCGTCGATCTCGATCACCCGGATCATCCCGCCACCGGTCGACAGCGCGATCACGTCGTGAGCAACCCCGTCCCGGGCGACGTGGATGCGGTAGGTGTTCGGATGCGCATCGTGGAGCTCGGGTTTGCGGACGGTGATGGTGGTGCCGCGTCCCCGCAGCTCGTCGGGAGAGCTGGCGAGCCGTTCGTCGTCGGCTGCCCAGCCGAGAAGTCCGCCGTAGAGACCCATGTCCGTTCCCTGACTCTCATGGGTCGTGGCGAGCGAACCCATCGTGTCGTAGTCCAACTCGACGATGTCGGGGACTCCACCACAGAGATCGTGCAGGAGGAGGCCGATGCGAACGGACGCCGCCGAGTGCGAACTCGACGGACCGCGCATCACCGGGCCGATCACGTCGTTGAAGATGCTGGGCAGCAGCTGAGCGGGCATACCCGAGTATGGATTGGCCGGTCGGTTTTGCGAAACCCCCGGCATGGGTGGACACTGGCCACGGTGACGACGAGCGAGCGACCGTGAAACCGATCCGGGTGCTTTTTGCAGCCGCAGAGGCCGCACCGGTGGCGCGCGTCGGTGGTCTCGCTGAGGCAGCCGCCGGACTGATCCGGGCCCTTCGCAATCGCGAGGACGTGAACGTCATCGTCGTGCTGCCCGACTACGACGACTTCCCCCTCGAAGGGGAAACGGTTCGCGAGCTGGACCTGCCCGAGTGGGCGAGTCCGGCGACCATCCGCAGCGGCACGGCGCCACAACTCGGTGAGATTCATCTCGTGCGGGTACCCGGGATGGAGAAGCCCCACCCGTACGTGGATGCAAGCGGAAACGGATGGGCGGACAACACCGAGCGCTTCTTCGGGTTCTCCGCCGCCGTCGCCCGACTCACCGAGATCTGCGAACCGGACGTCCTTCACCTCAACGACTGGCACACGGCGCTTTCCCTCGCCTGGACGGAGACGCCGTCCGTCTACACGATTCACACGCTCGGCTATCAGGGCGAAGCCGACATCGGTTGGCTGCGCACGGTCACGACCGATCGGGGCGCCGCCTTCGATCGCTACGGCACCCTCAACCCGGCTGCGGGCGCCATCCGGCTCGCCGACCGCATCGTTGCCGTGAGTCCGAACTACGCCGCCGAGATCCTCGATCCCGCACGGAGCGCCGGGTTGCATGCCGTCCTGTCCGGACGCGGGGACGCACTCACCGGCATTCGCAACGGAATCGACGCAAGCATCTGGAACCCGGCCGCTGACCCCCTCGTGCCCACGCCGTACAGTTCGGCGGATCCGACGGCGAAAGAGGTCGCTCGCGTCTCGCTGGCGCAATCGGTGGGATGGGAGGCCGATGACCGGCCGATCATCGGCATGGTCACCCGGCTCGTGGAACAGAAGGGGATCGACATCGCGCTCGGTCTTGTGCCGTACCTCGAGCGGATGGGCGCCCGATTGGTGCTGCTCGGCTCCGGCGAGGAGCGGCTCTCACTCTGGGCGAAGGATCTCGCGGGCCGCCATCCCGATCAGCTCCACTTCGTCGACGGCTACGACGTTCGGCTCGCCCACGCGATCTTCGCAGGAAGCGACCTGTTCCTGATGCCGAGCCGATTCGAGCCGTGCGGCCTCGCGCAGATGCAGGCGATGGCATATGGGTCGATTCCCGTGGTCACGCCGGTCGGTGGTCTTGTGGACACGGTCTTCGATGCGGACGAGACCGGTCGTGACAACGGCAACGGTTTCGTCGCCCTCACGGTCGACGGGTTGGGCGTGCTCGATGCGTTGCACCGGGCCGTCACCGCATGGCGAGACCTCGCACGGCGTCGAGCCATCCAGTGGACGGGGATGTCCGAAGACTGGTCGTGGGAAGGCCCGGCGGAACAGCACATGGCGCTGTACCGGGATCTCATGCCCGGATCTCCCGGTTGACGTTTTCGCAGGCTGGCTACTTGATGGCCTGCAGGATGAACGGCATCTCGTAGTACTCGCCGCGGTTGGCCGCCATGGCGGCGACGACCTGCACGGCCAGCGTGCCGAAGAGGATGCCGAAGATCAGGAAGAAGCCGATCAGTACGAAGATCAGGACGAGTGCCACCAGAAACGCGACGAAGCTCGTGATGTGCAGGTTCAGCGATTGCGTTGCGTGATGCCGAAGGAACGGATCGTTGGGTCGGAGCAGATAGACGACGAGTCCCGGGACGAAACCGAAGAAGATGCCGGCGATGTGCATGGCCGTGGCGAGCGAGCTGGCGTCGAGGCTGCCGAGCACGGGGTCTGTCGATGGCGGCGGCAGGATCGGCGCCGGCGGTTCTGGTTGAACGTCGTCGTCCATGTCAGCTTGGTTCGATGATGCTGTTCTTCGGAACGACGGCGACACCGCTGGCGCTCATCGTGAATCGCTCCATGTCTTCTTCGGGGTCGACACCGATCCGGGTGCCCGGTGGAATGCGGACGTTCTTGTCGACCACACAGTTGCGCAGGACGGACCCTTCGCCGACGTGCACGTCGTCCAACAGCACGACTCGCTCCAGGTCCGCGTTGGGACCCACCCAAGCGCCGGTGGACAGTACGGAAGTGTCCACGGTTGCGCCTTTCACGATGACACCGCTGTGGACCAGGGAGTTGACCACGCGTGGGTCGCCGGCGTCCTCGTCGACGATGAACTTCGCCGGCGGAAGGTTGCGGCTGTACGAGTAGATCGGCCAGTCCGGGTTGTACAGCGTGAACAGTGGCTGCGGGACGACGAGATCGAGGTTGGCGTCGAAGTAGGAGTCGATCGTTCCGACGTCTCGCCAGTAGTGACGGTTCCGGTCGGTGTCGCCGGGTACGACGTTCTGGGTGTAGTCGTACACGTGTGCCTGACCCCGTTCGACGAGACGCGGAATCAGGTCGCCGCCGATGTCGTGCGCGGAATCGTCGTCGCTGGCGTCCTCGGCGGCCACGTCCATCAGCAATTCGGTCGAGAAGATGTAGTTGCCCATCGAAGCGAGGATCTCGTCCGGAGCGTCCGGCAGGCCCTTCGCGTCGGTCGGCTTCTCCTTGAACGACAGGATGCGGTTCGAATCGGCGCCGACTTCGATCACGCCGAACTGGGAGGCATCGCTCAGCGGTGCTCGAATGCCCGCGACCGTTGCGCCCGCGCCGGAGGCGATGTGCGCATCCAGCATCTGCCGGGCGTCCATGCGGTAGATGTGGTCGGCGCCGAACACGATGATGTGTTCTGGCCGTTCGTCGGTGATCAGGTTGAAGTTCTGATAGATCGCGTCGAGCGATCCGGTGAACCAGCGGGGACCGCGGCGCATCTGCGCCGGCACGGTGGTGATGTAGTGGCCGAGTTCGCTCGACAGGTTCCACGTCTTGGAGATGTGCACGTCGAGGCTGTGGGACTTGTACTGCGTGAGCACCACGATCTTGCGGTAGCCGGAGTTCACGAGGTTCGAGATCGCGAAGTCGATGAGGCGATAGCGACCGCCGAAGGGCACTGCGGGCTTCGCGCGTTGTGCGGTCAGCGGCATCAATCGCTTCCCCTCGCCTCCGGCGAGGACCATGCAGAGAACGGAAGGGCGACGACGAGGATTCAGCACGGACCCGATCGTAGGCGACCGACACCACCCGCGGCGGCCGAAACTTCGTCCCGATCGGTGGGGTGGGCCGGCTACGTGCTTCGTTCGACGATGTCCGCCGCGCCGGGAACACCGTCCTCGACGGTGATCGTCGCCTCCACCACGGCCGTCGTCATTTCGTCCGTGACGTCAGCGAGCAGGTAGACCTCGGTCGTCCAACGATCCTCGCTGACCTCGCACGACATCCAACCGTTGTTCGGGTTGAACCAGCGGATCTGGGGATTGATGGTGAGTGCAAGCGGCGCAAGCTGGCGCAGACTCGCTGGGAACTGCGAGCTGATGGCCGGGGCCATGAATTCGGTGCCGACCGTTGGGCTGTCAGGGTCGAACGGGTCGGGGCGGAGATCGCCGACCGAAGACGAGTGGAAGTCGCCGGAGAGCACGACGAGGTTGCGGACGCCCGAAGCGACGGCGCCTTCGAGCATGACCCGTCGGGCACCCGCATAGCCGTCCCACGTGTCGGGGTTGGTGGCCGGCGTCGGGCCGGGGAATCCGTTGAGCCCATGCATGAACACCTGGTTGCCGAGCACGTTCCAGCGCGCAGTGCTCGCGGCCAAACGCTCTTGCAGCCACGCTTCCTGCTCGGCACCGAGCATTGAATGCGACGGGTCGAGGGCCGTCGGCCCGAGTGTTCGCACGCCGAAGTCGCCGGCGCCGGGAATGACGATCGGTTCACCGTCGGTGGGCTGCGGATCACGATGCTGGCGGCCGTCGAGCATGTGCAGGTCGACGAGGTTGCCCCACGAGACGGTCCGATGGATGTCGAATCCGTCGGACCCGGGGGGATCGAGCCGGACCGGCATGTGTTCCCACCATGCCTGGTGGGCTGCAGCTCGCCGTTCGGCGAACCCGGCCTGATCGTCGGCCGGGGCGAGGCCCGCATGGTTGTTGTCGACCTCGTGATCGTCCCAGGTGACGACCCAGGGCCGGGCCGCATGGTGTGCCTGGAGGTGGGGGTCGGAGCGGTACAGCGCGTATCGGCTTCGGTACCCGTCGAGGTCCGTCACTTCGGGACGATCGTGGATGCGAAGGCCGGCCGCGGTGACGACGCTCGCGTTTCCGGGGCCGTACTCGTAGATGTAGTCGCCGAGCCAGACGAAGAGGTCATGGTCGGTTTCGGCGAGCAGTCGGTGCGCACCGTAGGCGCCGCTCTCCCAGCTCTGGCACGAAGAGAAGGCAAGACGCAGTGGAGTGGCCGCGGAGGGGTCTGGAGTGGTTCGCGTGCGGCCTGTCGTGGACGTGTGATCGCCGATCCGGAACCGATACCAGTACCACGTGTCGGCATCGAGGCTGTCGGCAAGGTGGTGCACCGAATGGCCGACGGCCGCCGACGTCTCGACCAGCTCACTGCGTTCCAGCTCGTTGAAGTTCTCGTCTCGTGCGAGATCCACGGCCAGCTGCTGCACGGATTCCACCGATGCACCCACGAGCCGGGTCCACAACACGACCGAGGATGGGTCCGGGTCACCGCTGGCCACGCCAAGCGTGAACGGATCCGGCCCATCGAATCCGGGCGCCTCGATTGGTGTCGGGGCGGGTTCCGTCGTCGTCGTGGCCACGGTTGTCGTGGACGTCGACACGTCATCGGTCGCACCGACGTCCGTCGATGCCGAGGACTGGTCTTCGGAGCTGGAGCACGCCGCAGCGATGAGTCCGACGCCTGCCGCGAGAACGGTTCGGCGGGTCAGTGTTGGAGGCGTGGTGAACACGCCGTCAGTCTTTCAGGTCGGCCCGCCTGAATCAGGCCGCTTCCTCATGCTCGCCGGGCAGCCGGAGCTGCTGACCGTTGAACGTGACCGCGGTCGACGAGCTGCCGTATGCGGGCGGCACCCACGAAGCCGGGTCGTACGGGTTGCTGCCGTACGGCGCCACGATCTGCTTCGCCTTGCCCTTGCCGAACAACAACCAGAGGTTGAAGAAGAGCGCAGCGATGCTCGAGAAGAAGATGACCGTGGCCAGCAGGTCACCGGGAACGACCGGGCTCAGTGGAATGGCACCGAGGAAGGTTGCCGTCGGGGCAAGGGGCACGAGCGAGAGCCAGAAGCTGGCGCCGAGATCGGTGAGGCGGCGCAGCACGAGCAGAAAGCTCAGGACCGAAGTGACGATGACTCCGAGCACGAAGACCGCACCGGCCACGAGAAACTCACGGATCGCACCGTTGACGCCCGAGATCGCTGACGGCTCACCGAGTTCACCGGTGGTGGTGTCGATCGGTGTGAAGGTCGGCTGCGCGACGATCTCCGTTGCGCTCTGCGTGACCCACACGGCGATGACGAACAGCACCAGCCCGAGCATGAGGTGGAGGGCGAAGTACTCGAGCCGCCCAGCGGGATTGTTGGGATTGAAGATGTGCATTGCCTACTCCGATGCGCGAAACCGCTTGTTCTGATGGTCGTGCGATAGCGGCAGGCGCTTTAGATCGAGTGTCCACGTTGGACCGAACGGCCCACAGCGCTCAGAACGTGCTGCGACGGGCCAATTCCGACGAAAAGTCGTCGAAGACGGTCGTGGCCAACGCCAGGCCGAACAGGGCCAGCAGCACGACACCAGTGGTGATGACGGCCGGTTTGTCGAGGCGCGTGCGGAGCTCCGGGAACAGTGCGTCGAGGGCGGCCACGATCACGAAGGGGACGAGAAGGCCGACGATGTAGGCGAACGTTCCGCCGAGCTGACCCCATGGTTCGCTGCGGGCCGCGTTGAGCAGATCGCCGAGGTGCGGGCCGACGCAGGGAATCCACGACCATGCGGCCGCGACGCCGGTTGTGGCCGCAACGAGCGCATCGGTCGACGGCCGATCGAGTTTCCATGCGCCGAAGATGATCGCCAACAGGATGAGTCCGAGCGGGATCTGGATGAGGCTCGACGGCGTCGCGAACCACCACCCGCCGAATCGGAGGAAGGCGATGAGGCCGGCGGCGAAGACGTAGGTGCCGATGATGAGGGCCGAGCGACGGCGCCCAAAGACGGCCAAGCCGATCGCCGGGATCAGCAGCACCCAGCTGCAGGGCAACCGAAGGCTCTCGATGCCCTCGGCGAGGAGTCGGAACACTCAGGCCGCCGGCGGGTTCTCGAGCAGCCAGGCGACCGTCGCTTCGAGTTCGTCGTAGCGACCTTCGCCGATGTGGTCGTACCGGACGTCGCCGTTCTGATCGATGACGTAGGTGCGGGGCCAGAATCGGCGGCCACCGTCCTGCCAGGCCCGGAAGTTCGTCTTCTCCGTGTCGAGCGCGACAGGCCACGTGACGCCGAGGTCGACGACCGCTTGTTCGATGTTGGGAATCTCCGCCTCGTACGAGAACTCGGGCGCATGCACGCCCACGATTTCGAATCCCTGGTCGGCGTACTCGGCGTAGAGCTCCTGCGTGTGTGGAATGCGAGCCCGGCAGTTGTGGCAACCGAAGGTCCACATCTCGACCATGACGACCTGACCGTCCAGCTCGTCGAGTGACGAGATGTCGGTGTTGAGCCAACCGTCGAGGTTCGTGAGGCCACGCCGTGGCCCGTAGTTCTCCGGGGGTTCGATCTCGGCGACGGTGGTGGTCGGAGCGGCCGTCGTCTCGGCTGCTCCATCAGCTGACGCACCGGCGGCGCCGTCGTCTTGCACCGCCGTATCCGCAACCGCGGACTCGACTGTGGACGAGTCGTCGCGGAGACCGACGAAGGCGATGGCGCCGAGGGCGGCGACGAGAACGAATGCTGCGATGAGACGGGAGGCCACGATCGAAAGCGTACGTGAGCCCGCCGCGCCGCTCGGGGGCAGCAGCGGCGTGTTCCGGGAAAGTTCACGGGTGCGGGCAAGGAGCGAAGCATGAGCGGAGACCGATAGTCTCGGCCGGGTGATTCTCTCCGACCGCACCATCCGCGAGAACCTCGAGGCCGGCCGCATTGCGATCGATCCGCTCGAGGAGACCGCTGTGCAGCCGTCGTCTGTCGACGTCCGGTTGGATCACCGCTTTCTCGTCTTCCGGAACCACACCCGTGGCCTGATCGATGTGAAGCAGGACCTCAGCGACCTCACCGAAGCGGTCGAGGCCTCCGATGAGAAGCCGTTCATCCTGCATCCGGGCGAGTTCGTGCTCGGGTCGACGCTCGAGCGGATCGCCCTGCCGACCGACCTGGTGGCTCGGCTCGAAGGAAAGTCGAGCCTCGGACGGCTCGGCCTGCTCATCCACTCGACCGCCGGGTTCATCGACGCCGGCTGGGACGGGCAGATCACACTCGAACTGTCCAACGTGGCCAGCCTTCCCATCACGCTCTACCCGGGCATGCGCGTCGGCCAGGTCAGCTTCATGCAGATGACCTCGGAGGCGGACAACCCGTACGGCTCGGGTGTCATCGGATCCAAGTACCAGGGCCAGGTGGGCCCCCGACCGAGTCAATACTGGAAGAACTTCGAGTGAGCGGGCGAACGTATGACCCGGCTCGGGTCTTCGTTCGTGGAATGGGCCTGACCGACGGAGTCGAATGGGGTTTCTGGCTGGTCCTCACCGTCTGGTGGATCGTCGAACTCGACCTGGGTCCACTGGAACTCGTCTTCATGGGCACAATCCTCGAAGGCTCGGTCCTGTTGGCGGAAACGCCAACGGGTGTGGTCGCGGACCTGATCTCTCGAAAGCGGTCGATCATCATCGCCCAGATCGTCATGGGTCTCGGCTTCATCTGGGCGGTTGCCAGCACCAACTACTGGCTCATCCTCCCGGCGCAAGCCGTCTTCGGCATCGGTTGGACGTTCCGCTCCGGTGCGGACGTCGCCTGGGTCACGGACGAGCTCAAAGGACTCGGACAGGCGAGCGATGACGACATCGAGCGGCTGCTCCTGCGTCGACACCGGTTCGGGATTGCGTTCTCCGTCGCCATGGTCTCGCTCGCCATGGTGTTCGGCACACTCACCTCGATCCGTTGGGCCGGGGTGCTGTTCGGCATGCTGCAGATTCTGTGCGGCGTGTACTTCGCAGTGACCATGCGCGAAGACCACTTCACCCCGGGAAGAGACGAGGAACGCGGATTCCGAGAGACACTGCGTGAAGGTGTCGATGCCGTACGCGGCACCCCCCGGCTCCGGGTCCTGGTCGGTGTGATCGTGCTCCTCTATCTCGGTTCGGAGGCGTTCGATCGCCTCGGCTGGAAGCACTTCCTCGACTCCACCGGAGTCGACGACGGTTCACTCATCGCCCTCGGACTGTTGTTCATCGTGCTCGCCTTCGCCGGCCTGCTCGTCAACGCCGCTGCCTCCAGATGGCTCGAAGGTGGCAAGGGAGTGGCCCGGCTGGCCGTGGCGCTCCTTCTCGTTGCTGCGGTGGGCGGTGTGATCGTCGCACTCACCAACTTCGTGGTGGTCATCGCCGTGGGCTACATGCTGCAGGACAGCACCCGCGAGGCACTCTGGCCGGTGCTCGAAGGCTGGGCGAACCGAGACGCGCCGTCCGAAGTACGAGCCACCGTGCACTCGCTCATGGGGCAGGTCACGAGCGTCGGTGAACTCTTCGGTGGGCTGGCACTCGGAGCGCTGGCCGAGTTCACTTCGCTCCAGGTGGCGATTTTCGTGGCTGCCGTGTCGATCGCCGGATCGGCCGTGCTCGCCACGCGTGGCATCGACCGATCGGCGACCCCGATCGGCTGAGATTGACCCAGGGCCGAGGGTCCGTCAGGAGCTCACGGTCCGCTACGCCTGAGCGCAGCGGACCGAGTCACGACTGAACGGTGGCGTTCTTCGGAACTGCCGACGGAATCGGCGGGAGCGCCGACGTCTTCGACGGACGGGTCTTGCAGAGCGCCACGGCCTGCTTCACCCACTCGTCGCGCTCGATGCGACCGGAGAACGAGAGGAAGCCGTTGAGTTCCTCGATGTAGTCCCGGGGGAACGCAGCGATCTGCTCGTACGTACGCACGCCGATCTCGTGGAGCAGCGCCTCCAGCTTCGGACCGATGCCCTTGATGACCTTGAGGTCGTCGGGGTCGGCGATCCGCCAGTCGGCGGTGGGGGAGGCGTCGACCTCACCGCTGCCACGCTTCGGTGCGGTCGGCATGTCTTCCGCGGTCGGGACCGCGGGGAGCGGGGGAAGCGCGGCCGTCTTCGGGTCGCGCGTCGTGGCAAGGTCGCGGGCCTGCGGAATCCACTCGTCGCGAGTGATGCGTCCGCTGAAGCTCATGAAGTGTTCGAGCCGCTCGATGTACTCCGGCTTGAACGCAGCGATCTGCTCGTAGGTACGGATGCCGTTCTCGTGCAGCGTGCCCTCGAGAACGCCACCGATGCCCTTGATGCGCTGCAAGTCGTCCGGCTCGACGGTGCGCCATGCGGCGTCCTCGCCCTTCTCGATGCCCAGTGCGAAGTCGGCGGCCGTGCTCTCGGCGGCGCGTGCAGCGCGTTCGGATCCGGTGGTGGCCGTGGGAGCTGCAGGGAGCGTCGGAAGGGTCGCCTCGACGGCGGCACGATCGCCACGAAGTGCGGCGGCCTGCCCGATCCAGTCGTCACGTTCGATCCGACCCTCGAACTGCAGGTAGTCGTCGAGCTCACGACGATATTCGGGCGACATCGACGCCACCTGGTCGTAGTTCCGGATGCCGAGATCGCCGAGGATCCCGCTGAGTGCGGTACCGATGCCTCGAATCTGGGTGAGGTCATCGCTCGGAACCTCGGCGAGGGCCGCGGCTTCCGCCTCGGCGGCGGCCGCCTGTGCTGCCGCTTCGGCATCGGCCTTGGCCTTGGCGGCGGCGACGGCTGCCTCGGCCGCACGGGCCTCGGCTTCTGCAGCTTCTGCAGCTGCGCGGGCTTCCGCCTCCGGATCGGCTTCGGCGGGCTCTTCAGCGG
>CALBVR010000377.1 GCA_937969565.1 uncultured Acidimicrobiales bacterium
GGAGCGGCGTCTGCGTCTGATCGGGTCTCGTCCGGCGCCTACTACGCCGATGTGTCGAGCCGAGCCCGTGACGTCACGGATGTTCCGTTGATGCTCACCGGTGGAATCAAGACGCGGGCCGAGGCGGAACGGCTCATCGAATCGGGGGCCGTCGACCTCGTCGGTCTCGCCCGCACGATGGTGCTCGATCCTGCGCTGCCTCGATCATGGGCGACCGGTTCCGGCGCCGATCCGGCCTTCCCGCGGTTCGACGATCCGCCACCCGGCGGGGTCACCGCGTGGTTCACGATGCAATTCGACGCAATTGCCCACGGCGGGGGACCGTCCGGCGAATGGACCGCCGCCGCTGCGCTCCGTGAGTACGAGGCCCGAGATGCCGAACGCGTCGTCCGTTGGAATGCGCACCATCGCCGCTGACGATCGTCGGTCGTCAGGCGGTGCTGAAACCCCGGTCGAGCGCCTCGGCCACCACCGCGCCGGGTCGCGTCGGCGCGACGAGGAAGGCATCGATCTCGGTCGTCTCGACCTCGGAGCCCACGGAGTTGAGGATGACCTTCTGCGTCGTCTTCAGCTCCGCCTCGAGCACGAGCCCCATCGAACCGAGCGTCAGGTCCTCTGCGTTGTCTGCGGCGTCCACAGGGGCCGGTCCGAAGCTCGAGACGTCTTCCACACGGAACAGCTGCGGTTCGCGCAGCGCCGTCTTGTCGTGCACCACCACGCCGGCGGGCACGAAGACCAGCCATCGTTGTGACAGTCGGTGGAGGGCCTTCCCGGCCGACCAAGCCGCCGGGAAGCCGACTGCGACGAAGATCAGACCAGCGATCCACCGCTGGGCCAGGAGATACACGGGCCCGATGGTGAGCCCGGCGATGATCACCGCGCACACGACGAACAGCGGCCCGATGGCAAGCGCTCCGGGCGTGCGGAGCAGAAAGCGTCGCTCGTCGCCGTAGGAGGAGCCATCGACGAAGGCATCGCCGATCGGGGGACGCCACGCCAACGATCCACAGACGGCGGCGATGGCCGTACTCAGCGCAACAAACACGGCAGCCGCATCCGCTCCACCGGCGATCAACGCCCAGAAGAGCAGCGGCAGGGCGCCCGGGATGCCGACACGTATGACCGTCAGCGATTCGGTGCGGGGGACCATCAGCGTGATCAGGAGCACGCCCCACACAACCCACAGCAAGACACCGCCGCCGACCTGCAGGCTGCGCTCACCATCGTCCATCGCGGCCTCGAAGACCGGTCCGGCCACGAAGGGCAGCACCAGCCAGAGGACCCGGAGCAGCTGGAGTTCGACGAGATTCACGGCCCCAAACGTAGCGACACAGGCCCGGGATAACATCGCCCCGTGGCCACAGAACTCGACCCCGCCAGCCGAATCGCCGAGCTCCGAGAGCTCGTCGCCCACCACAGCCGTCTCTACTACGAGCAGGACACCCCCGAGCTGCCCGATGCCGACTTCGATCGGCTCCAGCGCGAACTGCGTGACCTGGAAGACGCGCATCCGGAACTTGCGGCCGAGGACAGCATCATCAACACCGTCGGCGGGGCACCCTCCGCCGCCTTCGCTCCGGTGGAACACGAGGTCAAGATGGCCTCGCTGGACAACGCGTTCGACCTCGACGAACTGCGCGGCTGGGGGGAACGGCTCGAGCGGCGCCTGGGCGACGAGCGCAGCATCGACGCCTACGCCATCGAGCTCAAGTTCGACGGTCTCGCCCTGTCGATCCGGTACGAGAACGGCGAGCTCGTGCGGGCGGCAACCCGGGGCGACGGAACCACCGGCGAAGATGTCACCCACACGGTTCGCACCATCAAGGACATCCCGCACACGCTCACGGGTTCACCTCCTCCCGTGGTGGAGGTACGGGGCGAGGCCTACATGCGTCGGTCCACCTTCGATGCGCTCAACGAAGCCCAGGAGGCAGCAGGGCTGAAGGCGTACGTGAATCCGCGCAACGCTGCGGCCGGCTCGATCCGGCAGAAGGATGCGGCGGTGGCCGCCACCCGGGGCTTGTCCTTCTGGCCGTACCAGCTTGGCCAGGTGGTCGATGGGCCGGAGCTGCAGAGCCATACGGACACGTTCGACTTCCTCACGTCGATCGGCTTCACCGTCAATGACCACACCCGCAAGGTGGACTCGCTCGACGGTGTCGTCGCCTTCATCGAGGAATATCAGAATCGACGCCACGACCTGGACTACGAGTTCGACGGGGTCGTCACGAAGGTCAACTCGCTCGCCATGCAACGCGAGCTCGGCAGCACAGCTCGGGCGCCACGGTGGGCCATCGCCTACAAGATGCCGCCGGAAGAGCGCGCCACCCGGCTGATCGACATCCCGATCTCCATCGGTACCAACGGAAGCGCCACGCCGTACGCGTTGCTCGAGCCGGTCTTCGTCGGTGGAGTCACCGTCACCAACGCCACGCTCCACAATCAGGACCAGGTTGCGGCAAAGGACGTTCGCCCCGGCGACATGGTCATCGTCCGCCGCGCCGGAGATGTGATTCCCGAGGTCGTGGGCCCCGTGCTTTCGGAGCGGGATCCGAAGTCCGTTCCGTGGGTCTTCCCGTCCGATTGCCCAGTGTGCGCGCGGCCGCTCGTGCGGCCGGAAGGCGAAGCTCGCCATCGATGCCCGTTCGCCGATTGTCCAGCGCAGGTGCGCGGTCGGATCGAACACTTCGCCCAGCGTTCAGCGATGGACATCGAACACTTCGGTGAGCGCACGATCGACCTGCTCGTGACCGAAGGGTTGATCTCCGACGTTGGCGACGTCTTCCTCTTCGACCCCGAAGACCTCCGTCGGTTCGAAGGATTCGGCGACACGTCCATCGAGAACCTCGCGGCCGCCCTGGAGAGCTCCCGCACCCGGCCGCTCGGCAAGGTCATCTTCGGCCTCGCGATTCCCCACGTGGGCTCGAGCAACGGCGAGCTGCTCGCCAAGGCGTTCGGTTCGATCGATGCGGTTGCGGCAGCAACTGTCGAGCAGATCGCTGCCGTCGACGGCGTCGGTCCGATCATCGCCGAGAGCGTTGTCGAGTGGTTCGCCTCCGACGTCGGTCTGGAGATCGTTCGCAAATTGCACGAAGGACGAGTGCGGCCCGAAGCTCCGAAGGTCTCCACCCTCGAGCCGACGCTCACCGGGATGTCGATCGTGGTGTCCGGCGGCCTCGCGAACTACGGCCGAGCGGAAGCCAAGGAAGCCATCCTGGGACGAGGGGGCAAAGCGCCCGGCTCGGTGTCCAAGAACACGACTGCCCTCGTGGTCGGCAACGACCCCGGCGCGAGCAAAGTCACCAAGGCGGAAGATCTCGGCGTACCGATCCTCGACGAAGCCCAGTTCGAGGTGCTTCTCGAAACGGGAGAGCTCCCGGCCTGAGCGTCATCAGCCTCAGGTGACTTCGAAGCACCACCGAATGGTCTGGACGTCATCGCGATCCTCGACCGGCCAATAGGTGGCGGTCACACAGTTCGACTGCGCCGGAAAGAACTCGAGTACCTTTCCGTCGGCCGGACGGTAGGTGTAGAGCCCCAACGACTGCTGAGCGGAATCGATCTGGTCGGTGGGAACCGGAATGATTTCGCCGCCGGCCTCCAGCGTCAGCGTCGCCTCGTACCCCGCAGCAAGGTCGATACCGACCATGTCGCGGCGAAGGATCTCGGATTCGCGGGCCGGGATCAACGCGTCGATCGCCGGATTCGCCGTCACGGTGATGTCCTCGTTGTCGCCTCCGCCCGAAAGGCCGGCGAGTACGAGCAGGCCGATGCCGACGCCGAGCAGACCCGACAGGATCAGACGCTGTTTCTTGTGCATGGCCCAATCGTACGTTCGGGCCGGCCGTGTACCCCGTCCGAGCAGCCACGATTTGTTGTGCTCTTACGAACTGTTCAGATGTCGACGAGGTGCGGGTCGTCTGCGGTCTCCGAGCGGTCGTCGTACGGTGGTGCCGGCGACGCCTGAATTCTTGCGGGGGTGGCGCTGCCATCGCAGCCCCAGCGCGTACGGTGAAAAGATGACCAGCGGTTCCACCACTCCGTCCGCGGCCGCCGTGCCGTTTGCGGCGCGCCCGGGGCGAGTTCTCGCTGGTCGGTACAAGCTGGTCCGGCCGATCGGCCGTGGCGCGTCGGCGTGGGTCTGGTTGGCCGAAGACCCGAATCTGAACCGTCCCGTTGCCATCAAGATGCTCCACGACGGGCTGGTGGCCGACACCACATTTCTCGACCGGTTCCGGGCCGAGGCGCAAGCCGCCGCGGCCTTGAGCCATCCCAACGTTCTTGCCGTGCACGACTGGGGCGAGCAGGAAATTCCGTTTCTGGTGACGGAGCATCTCGGTGGCGGCTCGCTGCGATCGATGCTCGACGCAGGTTCGACCCTGTCGCCGTCGCAGGCGATCGCCGTGGGCCTCGAAGCCTGCCGCGGACTGCATTTCGCGCATCGCCAACGGTTCGTGCACCGAGACATCAAGCCGGCCAACCTGCTCTTCGGCGGCGACGCTCGCCTTCGCATCGCCGATTTCGGGCTCGCCCGGGCGATCGCAGAGTCCGGTTGGACCGAACCGAACTCGAATCTGGTCGGAACGGTTCGCTACGCCTCGCCCGAACAGGCGCAGGGCAAACGGTTGACCGGAAAGTCCGACGTGTACTCGCTCGGACTCACGCTCATCGAGGCGATCACCGGCGAACCGGTCTTCACCGGCGACACGGCTGTCGGTGTGTTGATGGCTCGGGTCGAACAGGATGTGCAGATACCGGAGTTGCCGCCGCGGCTCGCTGATGCGCTGAAAGCCATGACGGTTCGCAATCCGGAGGAGCGGCCGGATTCGGCCAAGGCCGGCGTTGCGCTGTTGACGGCGGCCGAAGGACTCCCGCGTCCCACAGCACTCGTGTTGGCGCCGCCGGCCGTCCGACTCGACCCTCCGCCCGAAACCGAGCCTGAGCCCGTCGCAGCTTCCCCAGCCGCGCCCGCCCCTCCAGCAGCGGAAGCGCCGGTGGTAGAAGACGTGGATGCGTCGGTCGACGCTCAGATGGACGTCGTCGAAACGTCGAGCCCATTGGACGAGGAAGCGCCGGAACCAGCGGCTGCCCCGGTGGTCGCGGCCGCACCGACGGTTCCCGCAACCCCGCGGCCCGCACCGGAGCCGACCCCGGCCGAGAAGGTGGCCGCGGCCCGAACCGCGCTGGACGAAACCCGGCAGGCTCCCGCCGACAACCTGGACACGACCCAACTGGCCGGCGCAGACGATGTCGACGCCACCGAGGTGTCGGGTCCCTCGACCGTTGGGGCAGCCGACCAGGACGATGGCCCCACGCGCCGATGGCCGTGGCTCCTGCTCACCA
>CALBVR010000378.1 GCA_937969565.1 uncultured Acidimicrobiales bacterium
ACGCGACCCCTTCACCCGGTCAACCCCTTCACCCGGTCAGAGGAATTCGGCGTAGTCGTCGAGGATTCGCAGGACGTCGTCCCGCGGACGGGAGTCGACGTTGAGAACGACCTCGGTGCAGCCGATCTCCGCGTACTGCTCGAGCTTCTCCTTGTTGGGAATGGTCCCGAACGGCACGACATCGGGAGCGCCGGAGCGGCCAGCCTCCTCCCACATCTCGAGCAGCTGGGGCAGCGCCCGGCGAACACCGGCCCCGCCGATCGGCAGCCAACCATCGCCGAACTCGACGACATGGCTGAACAGCTTCGGCCCGGCACCACCGCCGACGTAGGTCGGAATACGCGGCGTCTGCACCGGCTTCGGCCAGCTGAAGCTCGGTTCGAACTGCACGTACTCGCCGTCGAACGAGGCTTCCTCTTCGGTCCACAGCGCCTGCATCGCCAGGACATGCTCGCGTGCCATGGCTCGACGGGTCCGGTAGTCGACGCCGTGCGTGTTCATCTCTTCCACGTTCCAGCCGTAGCCGACACCGAATTTGGTGCGGCCGCCGCTCAGGTGGTCCAACGACGCCCAGACCTTGGCGAACGACACGGGGTCATGTTGCGCGGCGAGCGAGATGCCGGAGGCGAGGGTGATGGTGCTGGTGGCGGTCGCGCATGCTGCGAGCACGGTGGGGGGATCCATGGCCCGGTAGTAGTGCTCGGGCAGGTCGGTTCCCCCGGGGAACGGGGTCGCTCGGCTGGCGGGGATGTGGGTGTGTTCGGGGAGCCAGAGCGAGCTGAACCCGCGGGACTCCGCTTCCACCGCGAGTTCCACGGGGTCGATCGCCTTGTCCGTGGCGAACATGGTCAGTCCGAGCTTCATGAGGTCACCAGAGTTCGTTTGTGTAGCGGTCCGTGCCGGGCACGGTGGGGAGGTAGGGGCCGGTCCAGAGGTGGTCGGCGATGCCGGATGCCTCGAGGCCGGTGCCCCAGCGTGCCCAACCGTCGTCCCAGCCATCGGCGGGATCGTGGTCGAGGAAGTGAAGCTGGAGGAACCGCCGATCGTTGGCGGCGTTCTCCGGCACATCGGGCGCGTCTGCGGGGAGGGGCAGGTTGCTGCTCGTGCCGACGACGGTCGGCCCCCACGGCTGGTCGAAGGCGGCGGTGACCCACCGGTCGCTCCACTCGGTGAGGTCGTCCAACGTGGCGTCGCCGCGAAGTTCTCCGGCCGTGACGACGAGGCCGTCGAAGGCGCGATCGAGAGCGAGCTCGATGGGCGTGTCCCTGGTGATCGAACGCTGATGGTCGTACATGGCGGTGTGGGTGTGGTCCCGCTCGGCGAACATGCGGCCTTCGGCATGCAGCCGGTGCACCGTGTCGACCGCCCACTTCGTCCATGGCGCATGCTGGCCGGCTTCGATCCAGTAGATCGACAGATAGCTGCCGGCCATCGGGTCCTCGCACAGCGGCGAGTTGGCGGGCGATCGCAGGTCTTTCAGCCGCTTCGGGGCGACGAATCGCCGGCCGGCGAAGCACCACGGGCCGAGCAGGCACCCCGAATAGAAGTGGTCGGTTTCGTACCAGCGGTTGTAGGCGACCTCGTGGCCGCGGTGCGGTTCGATCGCGGTGAACAGCAGCGTGCCGAGGGCGACGTCCGGGGCCATGCCCGCACGTTACCGCGGAATCTGACGCGCTTTCAGATTGGTCAGTCGAGCGAGTACTGGTTGGCGATGATGGCCGCTCGGGTCCGGTCGGTCAGGCCGAGCTGGCGCAGGATCGACGATACGTGGTTCTTCACGGTCCCGGAGGACAGGTGCAGGGCGGCGGCGATCTCGGGGTTGGAGTCACCGGTCGCCAGCAGGCGGAGAACGTCGCGTTCGCGTGGTGTCAGTCCGTCGATCGCCTTCTGCAGGTCGGGGTTCGGTCCACCGGACGGGGACATCAACGACGCCACCCGTGACGCGACGGTGGGCGTCAGTTGGACGAGCCCTTTGGCGGCTGCGGTGACCGCATCGGCCAGGTCTTCGGCGGAGATGTCCTTGGTCAGGTAGCCGGCGGCTCCGGCCGAGAGCGCTTCGGTGATGAGGTCGCTCTCGACGAAGGTGGTCAGCACGAGAACCTGGATGCCCGGCTGCGATTGTTTGATGCGCCGGGTCGCTTCGAGGCCGTCCATGTTCGGCATCTTGATGTCCATCAACATCACGTCCGGCTGGTGCTCGGCGGCGATGGACAGCGCCTCGTTCCCGTCGGCTCCGGTGGCCACGACCTGGATGTGTTCGGCGATCTCCGCCAGCGCGGCCAGCCCATCGCGGACCATCCACTGGTCCTCGACGATGGCGACGCGGATCGACTCGGTCATCGAGGCACCGTCGCGGTCACGGCGGTGCCGGCAGCCGACGAGTTGATGACGAACTGCCCGCCGAGTTCCTCGACGCGTCGTCGCATGTTGCCCACTCCGCCACGGTCCGGCGTGTCGATGTCGAAGCCGGAACCGTTGTCCGTGATGCTGATGGTGATTGCGTCGTCGGACGCCGTGCTCGTGATGGACGCAACCGTGGCCGCGGAGTGCCGGACGAGGTTGGTGAGCGCTTCCTGCACGATCCGGTAGATGGTCACGCGGGTCGAGGGCTGGATCTCTTCGTGGTCACCGAAGATCTCGATGTCCAGCATGGTTCCCGCCGGCATGATGCGGTGGGCGAGTTCCCGGATCGAGGGTTCCACGTCGAAGTGCTCGTCGCCGCGGGTCGTGTCGACGATCAGGCGGGTCTCGCCGATCGCCTGCGCCACCGCCTGGGCGGCGTTCCGGATCGCCTCCTCGGACGCGGTCGGGTTTGCTGTATGCAGTGCTCGGGCCTTCTCGAGTTGGACGGAGCAGGCGAGGAGATGGTGGCCGAGGCTGTCGTGGAGCTCTTCGGCCAGCCGGCTTCGCTCGGACAGCTGTGCGAGTTCGCGTTCGGTGTGGAGGCCGTCGTCGAGCGCCCGAAGCGCATCGCCGAGCAGCACGACGGTCAGGAAGACCAGCGCCAGGCCGAGCTGGTTCTCGAACCCGTTCACGACCGCCGGTGTGCGTTCAGTGAGCACGAGGGCGGCGACGGCGAGCACGATGAGGGCCGTCCAGCCGTTTCGCTCGGCTCCATCGTCGTTGCGTCGGATGTCGATCAACGGGATGGCGAGCATGAGGGAGCCGTAGCTCGGATCGCTGAAGATGGCGGGGACGAAGCTGAAGAGGACGAGCGCCCTTCGGAGGCGCTCCTCCGACGCCATCGGGCTGCGGAGTGCCAGCACCGTGGCGATGGCCGCAGCGACGGCACTGCCGGCGATGGCGATGACGAGGTTCAGCTCGTTGTCGAGACCGAAGACGCCGGCCGGAGGACGACCCTGGATGTGGTCGTAGATGGTGACCCCGGCAACGCCCGTAGCGACAGCGCAGGCCAGCGTCGCCTGAACGCGTCGGGTGTGGTGGCTGCCGGTCATGGATTGATGGTGATCGTTTCCGCCGTGATCCACAAGTGCGTACCGGCATGTGCCGGGTGGCAGGGGTGGATGTTCCTACAAGGTGAGCGTCGGCACTTCTGGGGTGCGCCTTCACTTCCTACCGTTGTCGACGTCCCCCTCTATACGACGACCGAAGGACTCTCATGCGTCGCTTGCTTCTCACCCTCCTTGCCATCGCCCTCGTGGCGGCTGCGTGCTCCTCGAGCACCGACACCGCCGAAGTCGCAACCGACACCACGTCGGACGAGTCGACGACGGACGACGCTGTCGCCGACGACACGACGGCCGACGACACGTCCGCAGACGACTCGAGCACCGACGACACTGCGGAGGCCGCAGACGACACGGCATCGACGGAGACCGCTTCGAGCGGTGAGGTCGAGGCGTTCACCATCGAGATCTGGGTCGACAACTGGATGGCCGTGTACGTCGACGGCGAGCTGGTCGGCGAGGATTCCGTGTCGATCACGACCGAGCGCTCGTTCAACTCGGAGATCTTCAGCTTCGAGGCGTCGTACCCGTTCACCCTGGCCGTCGAGGCGAAGGACTACAAGGAGACCGACTCCGGTCTCGAGTACATCGGCGAGAACAACCAGCAGATGGGTGACGGCGGCCTCATCGCTCAGGTGAAGGACAGCAGCGGCGCTGTCGTCGCCGTCTCGTCGTCGGATTGGGCGTCGCTCGTGGTGCACCAGGCGCCGATCAACACCGACTGCGAGTCTGCCGACGATCCGGACGCAACGTGCGACTTCATCATCACCGACACCCCGGCGGCCTGGACCGCCGTCGACTTCGACGATGCCGCCTGGACCACCGCCACGCAATGGACGGCCGCCGAGGTCGACCCGAAGATCGGCTACGACGAGATCGATTGGGACGGCTCGGCCGAGCTCATCTGGGGCACGGACCTTCAGGTGGACAACACCGTGCTGCTGCGCACTGTCGTCACTGGCTGATAGATCCCCTCATCCGGTGCCGGGTTGAAACAACGGCCCGTCCGGATCGACTTGGCCCCCTTCGGCGATGGCGCCCACCCGCCATCTGCCGCTGGGGGCCTTTTCGACGGCGAAGGTGACGGTCCCGGTCGTGGTCGTCGCCTGCAGGACTGCGTCGGGCTCGAGGACGGTGATCGGTCCGTCGAGTCCGCCGACGGAGATGACGGGCTCCGAGACGCTGTAGATGGCCGTGAACATGTCGGTGGGCTGGTTGCCTGGAATCGTGAGCGACTGTGGGTCGGCGACCAACGCCTCGGCGTCGAGGTTCGTCAGGCTGCGGGAGAAGTCGTCGTGGGCGCCGGGGCTCAGTACGAACTGCACATCCCACCAGTCGTTCCGCACCCAGGCGGAGACAAGCGCCTCGACCGCAGCGGTCGGCGAACTGAGGTCGAGTTCGCCGTAGCGCCAGCCGGAATGGTCCAACCCCTCGAAGTCGAGCGGTTCGAACGGAGGGCAGACCGTGGCGCTCAGCGTCTCTGCCCGCTCCTGGGCCTCACCAGCCGGCACCTCACCGCGTTGCATCAGCCGGCAGACCTGCCCGGGCGCGCCGCCGAGGATGCTCTGCATCGCCTGCGTCAGCGCCAGCGCTTGGCTGGGGTCGTCGAGCGATTGTTCGCGGAGTTCGGCGATGTCGGCGCGCTCCGCTTCGGTGATGCCATCCATGCCGGCCCGGACCCGGGCACAGTCGGTGCTCTCGAACACCACCGGTTCGCCGTGACCGCACCAGACCCAATCCGTTCCGGCGGTCGGGTCGGCCATGCCGAAGATCTCGCCGGACGCGTCGGCGTCGCTGTCGTCCACCCGCCGAATCCGCCAACCATCCGTTGTCTCCACGGTAGTGAAGCGCACGGTGGCGCGTGTTGCGAACACTGCCTCCACCGTCGTCTCGTCGACGGCAATCACCGCGTCGAGTGGCTCACCGAAGTCGATCGGGGCGCCTCCGGCCTGGTCGATTGCGGTGAAGGTCTCGGCGATGATCAGCGAGGAGAGCTCGCCGAATTCGCCACTCGCCAAGGCGCCGTCGAGGTGGAAACCCGGACGGCTCAGCTGGCCAATATCGCCGTTGTTGAGTTCGCGGCCGATGATGCGCATTGCGTCGGCGTCGAAGGAGCGCACGACGGTCACGAAGTCACCGCTTCGCCAGGCATTCACGAAGGTGGTGGCGATCTCCGCGGCGGAGCCGTCTTCGAGCCGATCGTCCATCGGGCCGCTCAGCGGCACGGCGTCCGGTGCGGCTTCGTCCTCGCTCGCCTGAACGGCGACTGGAGCGGCCGTGGTCGAGGTCTCCGTCGGGTCGGCCGAGGTGCAGGCGGTAGCAGCCATCAACAGTGCCAGCAGTTGAGCAAGCCGCCGCCAGGCTCGTGGTGCTGAACGCATGGCGAAATCGTAGACGAGGAGTGGGAGACTGAAGGCGCACGCGATGTTCGTCGAAGGATGGTGCACATGCTCTTCGGTCTGTTTCTCATTGCGCTCTTCGCGTTGATCCTGCTGTGTCTGGGCGGCGTCATCGCCGGTTTGGTGGCGTATGGGATGGTGCAGAAGGACGAGAGTTTCGAGGATGCACTCGTGGGAGCGATGGGCCGGATCCGTCGACGGATGGCCGACATGCCGGACGAGGACGGACCGGCGTGACGGCGGTGTCCGACTGCGCTCGCCGCACTCCGGCAATGTCAGACTGACGCAATGAGCACGGGAACCGTCGATGTCTGGATGCAGCACCCCACCTTGCGGCACTCACAACACGAGATGTTCGACTCGCTCCGACGGTGGCTGGGCATGGACATGCCGACCGAGGCACTGCCGTTGGAGATGACGCTGGCCCTCATGGACGAGGGCGGCGTCGACGTCGGCCTCACGGCTGCGTGGTACGGCCCGGCCGGGGACCTGATCAACAACGACGAGGTTGCTGCATTCGTCGCACAGGCGCCGGATCGGTTGCGAGGCGTGGCCGGGGCCGACATCCGAAAGCCGATGGAGGCGGTGCGGGATCTCCGCCGCCGGGTGGATGAGGGCTTTGTTGCGC
>CALBVR010000379.1 GCA_937969565.1 uncultured Acidimicrobiales bacterium
CGTGGTCTTCGCCGACCCGATCGACGGGCTCGACGAAGCCCAGCTCGAACGCTTCCTCAACGGGCAGTTCCTCTTCAACGAGCAGTGGATCCCGGTCGGTCCGACCGAGACGGCCAACGACGGTCTCGGTCCGCTCTTCAACGCCGACTCGTGTGTGAGCTGCCATCTCGCCACCGGCCGACGGTTCGTCCCGCCGGAAGGTCCCCTCGCGGAAGCCGGGCTCGTGATCCGGCTGGCTGCCGGCGGCGCCGACCCCGTCACCAACGGCCCGGTTCCCACCAGCAACTACGGAGACCAGCTGCAGGACCATGGCATCGGCGCCACGGAACCGGAAGCGACCGCCTACACGAACTACGTGGTCCAGAACGGCAGCTACCCGGACGGCACACCATTCGAACTGTTGTGGCCGACGGTGAACGTCCGCGACCGCAACTACGGCGAGCTGCCCGGGACAACCCAGCTGAGCGCACGCATCGGCGCCCAGATGATCGGCATGGGTCTGCTCGAAGCCATCCCCGACGAGGCGATCCTGGCCCAGGCCGATCCGACAGATGCGAACGGCGATGGCGTGAGCGGACGAATCAACATGGTGTGGAACCCGGTCACGGAACAGCACGAACTCGGCCGGTTCGGATGGAAGTCGAACGTGACCACGCTCGAGCTCCAGATCGCCCAGGCCTTCCACGGTGATCTCGGCGTGACCTCGACGCTCCTGCCCGATCAGAACTGCGCGCCGACCCAGACCATCTGCGACGAGACGCCGAATGGCGGAACCGCCGAGGTGAGCGACGAACGGCTCGGCGACATCGCGTTCTATCTCCGGACGCTCGGGGTTCCCCCGGCTCGAACCGAAGCGGACCCAGCAGCCACTGCCGGACGCGAACACTTCACCGACTTCGGCTGCGCAACCTGCCACACCCCGTCGTACACGACGACCGAGTCGGTCGTCCCGGAACTCTCGGGTCGCACCATCGAGCCCTACACCGACCTGCTGCTCCACGACATGGGGTTCGACATGGCCGATGACCGGCCCGACTTCGACGCCAACGGAAACGAATGGCGCACCCCGCCGCTTTGGGGGCTCGGCCTGATCCCGGTCGATGACGACCGCGGGCTGTTGCACGACGGCCGGGCACGGACGATCGAAGAAGCGATCCTGTGGCACGGCGGCGAGGGCACTCCGTCGCGGAGCCGGTTCATGAACGCCTCCGCCGCCGAACGAGCCGAGCTGTTGGCCTTCCTCGAGTCGCTCTGAACGAGTCCCGCCTGCTGGACTACGGCAATGGCGAGGCTTGAGGACATCCCGGACGTCGAGCGCGAGGTCATCGTGAACCTCCCTCTGCCCGACTACCCGTCGACCCCGTTCGTCGCCGGGCCACCGCTGAGCGAACGGCGGGTCGCCATCGTCTCCACCGCTGGACTCCAACGCCGGGGCGATCGCCCCTTCGGCGTAGCGGCCGGCGACTACCGGGTCATCCCGGGCGACACGCCGCCAGGCGACCTCGTGATGAGCCATGCATCCCCGAACTTCGATCGCACCGGATTCCAGCACGACGTCAACGTCGTCTTTCCGCTGGAGCGGCTCACCGAGCTCGCAGCCGAAGGCGCCATCGGGAGCGTCGCCGAGTTCCACTACTCATTCATGGGCGCAGCGAACAGCGAAGACCTCGAAGAACCGGCGCGACGACTCACCGAACTGCTCCACGCCGACAAGGTCGATGCCGTCCTGCTCGTCCCCATTTGACCGGCCTGCACGCGCGCCGTCGGCGTGCTCGCCCACCTCTTCGAGGCCGCCGGCCTGCCCACCACGCAGATCAGCCTCATCCGGCCCCACACCGAACACATCCGCCCGCCACGAGCGCTGTGGGTGCCGTTCATCCTCGGTCGCCCGCTCGGGCAGCCGGGAGACGCCGCCTTTCAGACCCGCGTCCTGCGAGCGGCCCTCGACCTCTTCGGCGAGACCGAAGGACCGGTCCTGGTCGATCACGACGAGGATGCGAGCGGCTCACTCGAGATGGATGGCATGTCCTGTCCGATCAGCTGGACGCCGCCCGGCCACGACGGATCGTTGCGGGAACGCCTCATCGCCGAGATCGACACGCTTCGATCGTGGTACGACCTCGCCATCGTGCGATCGAACCGGACCGCATTCGGCACCTCAGGCGGGAACATCGACGACGTCGTGGCCATCATGAGCACGCTGGCCGAGGGCGGCACCCCCGACTCGGATCGCCCACTCGGAGAACTTGCACGACTCGCCGCCGAAGATCTGAAGGCCTGGATCACCGAGGCGGCAGCCGCGCAGCCGGGCGACCTCAGCGCGTTCGCGCTCAAGGCATGGTTCTGGGATCAGACCGTGGCCGGCGAGGCGCTGATCGCGGCGCATCGGGCTGCGCCGAACCATCCCGACGCCAGCTATCGGGGCATGGCCGGCGTGATGCTTCCCGCCGAATTCCGGTGACCGTCAGGCGGACTCGCGTCCCGCGCTGTTTCGCAGCGTGCCGGTGGTGAGGGTCTGTTCATCCCACGAACCGACGATGCACTGCACCGACCGATCACCTTCGGCCCAACCCTCGACGATCGGGACGAACGTCCACATGCCGAGCGGCGAGGTCTCATACGGCTCGCCCACGAACGCCTCGAACTGATCGGCACACCAGGCTTCGCCCTCGGCGAACAGCACGTTCATTCCGGGGTGGGGTCGTTCCTCCGAACCCCAGAAGTCTGACCGGTTGGCGTAGACCTCCAACGCATGAGGCTGGTCGCAGTCGGCGGTCGTGACGAAGAAGACCTCCTCCGTCGTGATGAAGTCCTCGATGCACTCGCCGGGCGAGAGATTCGACACGGTGGAAACCGAACCGATCGCCCGAGTGATCATCACACCAGATGCTGCGATGGAAAGGACCACGGCGGTGATCACACCGACGATGGCCCACTTTGCTCCGCTCGAGATGCCTTGGTCCTGCGGCGGTGGCGGCGGCGCGAACCCGCGCTCGCGCGCCAGGTCGGGCGTCATCATCGGCCCGGCGGATGCCCGCGGCGCCGGCGGAAGCGGGGGCGGCGTCAGGCCACCAGCGACCGATGTCGCCATCCCCGGATAGTGCGCCTCATTCACTCCCGGAACATCGACGCAACGCGAACCCCGCCACATGGGCGCTTCGGCCCATCACCCACGTCCCGTTCCTCTTCCCTTTCTGGCTTCGCCCATGATTTACTTTGCGAATGGCCGCACGCATCGTGCCCGGGGCTGTGGCCCCCGGGCGTCAGTTCCTGAAACACAAAGACGGTGATGGCACGCCGGAATTCGAGGCCGCCTCGGGTCCGCTGCACCACCTCAACCTCGGACCGGGCCAACCCGCGGTCGGCGAGTGGGAGGCTGCCGGTCTGCGCCTCCCCGACCTCGAAGCGATACGCGTTCATCGGATCGATCGGGTCAAGCGACAGCTGGATCTGATGGGCTACGACGGCGTGATCGTGATGGATCCGATCAACATCCGATACATCACGGACACGACGAACATGCAGATCTGGGTGATGCACAATGCTCCCCGCTACGCCTTCATGTCGGCGGATGGATACATCGTGTTGTGGGACTACGAGGGCTGCCAGTTCCTCGCCGGCCATCACGACCACGTGAACGAGGTTCGCACCGGCATCGGCTCCAC
The DNA here is from genome assembly GCA_937969565.1 of uncultured Acidimicrobiales bacterium. GTDB lineage: Bacteria > Actinomycetota > Acidimicrobiia > Acidimicrobiales > SHLQ01 > SHLQ01. The sequence continues at coordinate 3,666 of CALBVR010000379.1, forward strand.
CTACTTCCTGGCCGGTGGCCGCTTCGAAGAGCAGAGCCAGCGCTGGGCCGATGACATGGCCGCGGTCGTCCGGCAGCATTGCGGCGCGAACGCACGCATCGCCGTCGACCAGGTCAACTACCTCGAGGGCACGCTCCTGTCAGAACACGGCATCACGATCGAACGCGGCCAGGAGCTGATGGAACTTGCGCGGGTCATCAAGTCCCCCGACGAGATCGACGCCCTCCGTTGCGCGGCACACGCCTGCACCACAACGATGACCGAAATGTACGAGAAGCTCCGCCCCGGGATGACCGAGCAGGAGATCTGGGCAGTGCTTCACGAAGGCAACATCCGTCGAGGCGGCGAATGGATCGAAACGCAGATCCTGGCGTCGGGCCCGCGAACCAATCCGTGGTTCCAGGAAGCCTCGTCACGCGTGATGGAGAACGGCGACATGCTCTCCTACGACACGGATCTGGTCGGCGCCTACGGCATGTGTGTGGACATCAGCCGCAGCTGGATCGTCGGTGACGCCACCCCAACCGCCGAACAGCGATCGATCCACGGCATGGCCCTCCACCAGATCGAGCACAACATCGAACTGCTCAAGCCAGGGGCCACCATGCACGACCTCACATTCAAGAGCTGGGCCCCACCCATCGACGAGTACCGCCACTACTCCTGCCTGTTTCACGGGGTCGGACAGTGCGACGAGTACCCGGAGATCTACTTCCCGCACGCATGGGACGACGTCGGTTACGAGTGCACGCTCGAACCGGGAATGGTGCTCAGCGTCGAGGCCTTCGTCGGCAGCCGTCAGGGCGGCGAAGGTGTGAAGCTCGAAGAGCAGGTGGTCATCACCGACGACGGCTACGACCTTCTCGCCCACCTGCCCCTGGGGCTGACATTCGACTGAGCTGGCCGAAAACGACAACTGCCGGACCGCGACGAACGCGGCCCGGCAGTTGAACGAACGTTGGACTACTCGGCGTCAGCTTCGCCGTCGCCCATGCCCGGGATCTTGTCGG
>CALBVR010000380.1 GCA_937969565.1 uncultured Acidimicrobiales bacterium
ATCTTCGACACACCGACTCGACCACACACCGATTCCAGTGGGAATCGATCGTGGGAGTTGCCGTGGTGATGGCAATGGCCGCCGTGGTGATCACCGGGCAGCCCGGTGAAATCGGCGCAGACATGCAGGCGGCCGTCCGCTCGGCCTTCGGGTTCATGTTCACTTCGCCGGTGTCGCTGACACTGATCGCCGGGGTGTTCGCGCTCGAGTGGTTCCTGCCGGCCCGACCCGAGCAACGCGGGCTCAGCCCGTCGGTCGTGTTCGACGCTCTGTATCTGGTCGTCCACCGGCCCATGGGCATCGTGCTCATCGCGGCAGCGACCCAACCACTGCGGGACCTGCTCGCCGAGCACGCCGGCTTCCTCGTCGTGGACAGCTCGAGTCAGATCCCGATGCTGCTTCTGCTGGTCCTCGGCGTGGCCATCGGCGACTTCGTGCTGTGGTTCTCGCACATGGTGCGCCACAAGGTTCCGTTCTTCTGGCGCTTCCACATGATTCACCACAGCCAGACCCGAATGAGCATCTTCACGGCGAGTCGCGACCATCCGCTCGACTCGCTCATCGAGAGTCTCATCATGATGGTGCCGCTGTTCTTCCTCTTCCCGTCGCTCGTCGAAGATGCTCGGGCGCTCACGTTGTACGGCCTGGGTGTCACCTGGTTCATCCGGTTCACGCACTCGAACGTCAAGACGAACCTGGGACCGCTGCGCTACGTCCTCGTGACCCCGCAGTCGCACCGCATCCATCACTCGAGCGAGCCGGAACACTGGAACTCGAACTACGCCAACATCTTCTGTTGGGACCGACTGTTCGGGATGCAGCATTCGGACGACCAGACCTACCCGACGACGGGTGTGAACGATCTGGACTTCCCCGAGCCGTCGAGCTTCGCACCAACCGAGTTCCTGCGGTGTTTCGTCCGTCAGATGATCTTCCCGTTCGACACGGGTGCCGTCCGACGAGCCACACACGGCTCGCCGCATGCGACCGAAGTCGTGGAGGACCCACTCCACGATCCCGGCACGCGTTGGGATGCCAACCGCGGGTGACATGATGGCTCGGTGACCACAAGCACCGGGCCGACAAGAGCGCACGTCGGCGCGCTGGCGGCAGCGCTCGGTGTGGTGGCCTACGGCACCAACGTGTCGACACCGCTGCTCGTGCTCTATCGGGATCGCCTGGACCTCGGCGACACCGCAACGATGGCGATCTTCACCGTCTACGTGGCGGGGATCATGGGCAGCCTCGTGTTGGCCGGTCCGATCTCGGATCGCTTCGGTCGGCGCCGGATCCTTCTGCCGTTCATGTTCTTGTCGGCGCTGGCATCGGTCGTGATGATTTTCGGGCGCGACGAGTTCATCCTTCTCCTGCTGGGCCGCTTCGCCCTCGGTGTCGTGAGCGGTGCGGTGTTCGGTGTCGGTGCGGCATGGATGCAGGAGCTCCATGGACCTGGCGGTGAGCAGCGCGCCGCGCTTCTGACCACCCTTGTGACCTTCGGGGGTTTCGGTGCCGGCCCGCCGATCTCCGCACTGTTCGAACAGCTTGGCCGCGACGTGTTGGTCGAGCCGTTTCTCCTGCACGTGATCGTCACCTTCGTGTCGATGGTCGCGCTGGCTCGGGTTCCGGATGCGCACGTTCGAGCCGTCGTCCCGCCGCCAATCCGCCCCAACCTCGGCGTGCCCGTGGCGGCCCGTCGCACGTTCTGGACGATCGTCGTTCCTGCGGCGATCTGGGTGTTCAGCTTCCCGTCAACCTCGTTCGCGCTGTTCCCGGTTCTCGTCAGCGAGCAGATCCCCGACCTCGAAGTGGTCGTCGCCGCCGTGTCGGGCATCGTCACGTCATGGGCGGCACTGCTGGCTCGGCCGATCCTGCCTCGGATCGGGGCGCGCGCGGCGCTGCCACTCGGTTGCGCCCTCGGCACGACCGGCTACGTGTTCGGCTCGATCGCATTCGGTTCCGATGCCTGGCCCCTTGTGCTTCCGGCGGCGTTGATCCTCGGCAGCGCTTCCGGGCTGTTGACTGCGGGTTCGCTCGGGATTCTGGCCGAAATGGCGGACGACGAAACCCGCGGGACCCTGAACTCAACCTTCTACCTGCTCGCCTATCCGGGAATGAGCATGCCGATCATCGTGACGACGCTCGCGTCATCCGTCGGCCTTTCCCGAGCCCTGTTGGTCATCACTGCACTGGCGATCGTCGGCGTGGCGATCACGATGTCCGGTTGGCTCAATCACCGCCGCCAGCTGGCCAGCTCGGCGATGTAGTCGGCGGGCACCCCGAACGCGCGGGCGCCACCGAGCACCGTCTCCAGATAGCCGACCCGGGGCGGACCGGGCGTCTGATGACAGGCGAGGTAGACGAGCGCATCGACAGGCCCGTCGTCGGTTTCGACCTCGATCGTCTCCCGGACGTAGTTCCCCTTTGCGAGACCTTCGAACCCGTCGAGGGACGCGATGTGCTCGTCCGTCGTGCTCCAAACGACGCCGTGCACGATGGCGTCGGCCTCCGGGATCACCGTGGCGACGCCCCGCTCGTTGATCAGGAAACGGAAGTCGGGAAGCGTTGCCAGACCTGCGGCAGTGGAGCCCGGGCAGCGCTCGGCCATCTGCTTGGATGACATGTTCGATCCGTAGGCGAAGTAGCGGTGCACCCCCTCCACTGTGGCAGCGGATCGGACGGATGCGACGCGGAGTGTCGGGGGCGCCCCCCACTGACGGGATTCATCGACTGCAATACGGTCATGGACATGTGTTCGTTCCGACCGCCGAAGCTCTCGAGCCGTGCGCTGTGCCTCACCGGCCTCCTGCTCCTGGCGGCGTGTTCCTCCGGCAGCGAGTCGTTGACGACCGACAGCTCGCTCCCAACCACGACGGCAGCAGCCGGCCAGCAGTCGGCCGCGCCCGAAGCCGTGGCCACGATCGATCCGGCCACGGCGAGCACCGTGGTCCAGCCGGAGGCGACCACCACGACGACCACGACCACCACCACGACGACCAGCACCATCCCGGTCCTCCCGGACGGCAGAACCTTCGACCCGGTGTTCGACCCCATCCTCGAGGAACTCGCCGCCGCCTCAGGGGTTCCCGTCCGGCTGCCGGCGCATGCGGGCGTCGGTGACCAGCCCGACATCGTTGCAACCCTGTCGCATGTAGACGCAACCGGCTACGTGATTCACCTCGGCTTCGGGCCGTGCGATGGCGGAAATGTGTGCCGGGTGGCGACCTTCACCGGCTCGATCATCGACGACGAACAACCCGAAGAGAATCTCGGCCTTCCCCTCCCGTTGCCCAACGGGATCGAGGGGCGCTTCCACGACGCAACCTGCGGCGCCAACTGTGGCGACGGCACCATGGTCTGGGAGGAGGGCGGCGTGCGCTACTCGGTCGGCGAGAAGCTTGCCCCCGGCCCGGAAATGCTCGAGCTCGCCTGGGCGTCGATCGACCCGGAAGCCACTCCCCCGACGCAGCCGATCGATTGCCGACCGGACCCGATTCGAGACACCGGCCGAGGCGCCCTGATCAAATCCGATGCGGAGGCCGGGCTGCACTGGTTGACCACCTGCAACGCCGACGGCATTCGGCTTGCACTCCTTCCTGGGCCTGGCCAGCTCAGCTGGTTCGACATCGACAACAACGG
>CALBVR010000381.1 GCA_937969565.1 uncultured Acidimicrobiales bacterium
ATCGAGTGCATCGACGATCGGGGTCGAACAGATCGCACGGCCGTCGAACCCGTCTCGAGCGACAAGGCGCTGGCGCAACCAGCGAGTCGCCATCGAACCGGACCGAGCCAATCGACCGAGACTGGCGAGACCGATGCCGGCGAGTTCCGTCCGGGTGTGGAAACTCGTCGGACGCTGCATTCGGGCACACACGGTGTTCACGAAAGCGGTCCGGCAACCGAGCGAGCAGGGTTGGAATCGCTGAACGGCAACCGTGTCGTATGCCCACAGGACCGTCGTCATCGGTCGGGCCTGAAAACCGCCCGGACCCATCTCGACCAACCACGGAAATCCAGCGATCGTCACGCACAGCCCAACGTGTCGCCACGTGTCTCCGGCGATCGCCGCCAACCGCTGGTAACCCTTCGGTCGTCTCGTGTAGACGACGTCGCCCGCCTGCACCCGGTCGACGGGCAGATACCGATGGGGCATCTCCAGCGGAACTCGCCACGGCGGATCCGAGTGCATGAAGTTCGCAGACGTGCGAACGGCGGTGTTCATGCAGACATTCCGTTCAGAAGTTCGACAGCTTGGGCAGAGGGGATCGCTCCCTTCGGGATTCCTCCCCTCGGGACGACTCCCCGCAGGATGTTGCGCGTCAGTTGCGGCGCCGCGCCGAAGATGCAAAGGACGGATCGACCGGTGATGGCGGAAGAACATCGGAGGACTGCATGGCACCAACCCATGCGCATTTCAGAGCGCACACGGCGGAAACGCGGGACACGATGATGTCTCGCTCAATCAATTGGATGGCGGCCGCAGAGCCGAATCGGACGTCGTTCGAGTCCGTGGTGGTGCACGCCGCTCCAACATGGTTCGTGTTGGAGAGCACCTGGTTCGAACCCGATCGACCCGGTGCTCTTGGCGACCAGGGTTGGCTTTCGGTCGATGATGCACGAGTCCCGATCATGCGGGTCGAACCCGACGGCGCACACCACCTGTTCGCCGAGTCCCACCTCTGCGTTGGCGACCGCATTTCGGTCGACGTGGACCCGGCCATGCGAACACGACGCATGCGCACGGCGGCGCTGCAGAACCTGCTTCGCAGCGTTCTCGGTGGCGCCGGCGAATGGCGACCGGCCCAGCGAACCGCCACTCGAGCGACCCTCCAGCAGAGCTGGTCGGCGAGCGCTCCATCAATCGAAACCGTCCAAACGCAGCTCGAACGCCTCGTTCGAGAACGCCATCAGATCTGGCGGATCACCGATGAAGCCGATGGACGGGTCTACTGGCAGGTTGACGGTGTGGCGACGATCGCCGACGACAGCCTGTCGGTCGAACACACCAACGCAGTTGGGCCATTCACGCTCCGGTTTGCCGACTCCGGAGGCCGACTCTGTATTTTTGCGGAGACGCTTCCCACCTAGCTGGGTAGTCGAAGAAGGGCGCGATGGCTGGCGAAATGGTGACGACTGCCGGAACGATTCGTGTCTTTGGTTCCACCCGCGCCATCGCAACAGACGGAACCGAGATCAAACTGCCGCCGAAGGCGCGCAACATGCTCGCATTGCTCGTCGCCGGCGGCATCGATGGACTCACGACCGAACAGATCCTCGACGAAGTGGCCGACGGCGATCGATCGGCCTCCACCCAGTCGAAGATTCGGATGGACCTCTCGCGGCTCCGACAGCGAATCGGTGAGGATGTGCTGCCTCCTGGCCAGGGACGTTGGCGAGTCACTCTGCCGCAGCACGCGATCGATCATCACGCGCTGCTCGCTCGACCAGACGTCCACGCGCTCGACGAAAGTGAGCTCCTCCGTCTGTTCGCCGGAGTGCCATTTCGCGAGTCGCACCACTCTCCGCTGGTGCAGCTGGCCATCAAGCGTGCCGTCGGTGCTCGAGCGAGGCTGGTGGCAGAAGTCATCGACCATCGGGCTGACCTCCTCAATGCACGTGTGTTGGCCACGCTCGCGGAACTGGTCGTGGCTGATCCGTTCGACGACGAATTCTCCTCGGTCGTTCTTCGAGCACATCTCACCGGTGGTGAAGGAGCGAAGGCACGAACGCTTCTGGCGAGCATTGAGCTCGCCTTTCGCGAACAACTCGCTGGCGCCGCGCCGTCGATCGACCCCGCCCTTCGTCGCGAGGTTCTCCGCTCGACTGCCACCGCCAGCATGACCCGTCGGTCGACGGTGACGGTCGGCGCTGCGACAGCAGATCCGTTCGTTGGACGTGCTGATGCTCTCGAATCGCTGCTCGAGTGGGTGGAAGGCGGATCGGCGAGGGCTGCGTTGATCACTGGGCGGGCAGGCATCGGAAAGAGCCGGCTTGTCGAGGAGGTGATCAATCGCCTCGAGTCGGGCACCGACGTCATCCGAATCTCGGGGCGCGAGACCGCTCGGTCGGCCCTCGAGCCATGGCGGGAGGGCCTTCCCAACCTCGAACCGCACCTTCGGGCCTTCCTCGACGAGGTCGACACGGAAGAGACGCTCATCGCGCGGGCACGGCTCTGGGACGCAGCACGATCCGTCCTCGTTGAACACGAGAAGCCGCTGGTCGTCATCGATGACGCGCAGTGGTTCGACTCACTCTCGCTCGAGCTCGCGGAGTTTCTGATTCGAACCGCCGGTGATGATCTGCAGGTTCTGATCGCCGGCAGGCCGCCGCGCGCAACTGATTGGGCCGTGCTGCACAGCGCGGCCGCTGACGCAGCCGTGCTGAGGCTGGAGCTCGGAGGTCTCGATCGGACCGACCTCGAGGAACTCGTCAGTCAGCTCCGTCCGACGACCCGCCTCGCAATCAGATCGCAGTTCACCTCCGAACTCTCGGAACTCTGCGGTGGCCTGCCGGCAGTTGCCCGTCCGCTGATCGAGGGCGCTGTTGGCGAAGGCCTTCAGATCCCGACGACATCCGGCCGGTCGGCCCTCGCTCCGTTGATTGAACGGCTGGACCCGGGAACGCAGCGGGTGGCGTTGGCGCTCGCCGTGTTGGGCCTTGATGCACGATGGGTTGACCTCGTCGCACTTGCGGAAGCGACGGAACGCGAACTCCTCGACGGGTGTTCCGAGCTCGCCTCCGCCGGCTTGGCTTCCTTTTCCACCGCAATCGAACCGAAGGTCAGTCTTCGTCACGTGCTGGTTCGAGACGCCATTCTCGAGGTCTCGACGGACGCCGATCGCTGGCGCCTGAACCGTGCTGCGGCCGAACGCGCCGACTCGATTCATCGGCGAGCCGAGCACCAGTTCCTCGCCTATCCGTTGGTCGATGGGGCCGAGAGCGGCCGCTCACTGCTCGCCTCGGCACAGGAACACGTCACGTCCGGCGCGCTGCGCGAGGCGATCAACGCCTACCAACGAGCCCAACTTCGGTTCGGCGAGACGCCCCTCCCGATCGAAGCCCTGATCCTGTGGGCGGGCTCACTCGATCGTCTGGGTCTCCAGGGTCACCGAGTCCGGGTGGAGGCCATTCATCGGGCCTTGGAAGTGAAGCGTCCCGATCTGGCACTCGATGCGGCGTTGAGCGGGCTTCCAGAGGCCGAGGTCGCAACGGGTGACGTGAATCGATTGGACCTCTTGCTCGCCGTGCCACACGAGGAACTTCCCACCAATCGACGCTTCGATCACGCGCACGCGACCGGCCGACAGTTGGCGGTGCTCGGACGCAGCGACGAGGCGCAGCGCTGGCTGGATCGGGCGGCGCAGGCTGAGCCCGACCCGGTCCGCGAAGACACGCTTCGCTTGGCGCGTTGGCTGGCCGAGTACCCGCATCGCAGCCACCGGGAGCGCTTGGCGGACTCATCGTTCTATCCAACGGCGGAGGAGGGGTCGGTGTGGGTCACCCACCTTCGCAGCCTCGATTCGCTCGGTGCCGCGGAGTTGGCTGCCGCCGAACGATTGTGCGCCGCCGTCGAGTCCGATCTGTCCGTGACCCCAAACCCGTACCTTCGATGGCACAACCTGCTCATGGAGTCGACCGCTGCGTTCAGCGCCGGACGAATGCACGACGGAATGACCACTTCGAACCTGGCGTTCGAACACGGGGTTCGGTACGGGCTCCGTGAGAGTGGATCGGCTTGGCTCGCGCAAGTGTTCATGGCCGTATGGATGCAACGAGGTGCAGCCGAGCTGCTCGATCAGATGATGCTGGCCCGCGGCGACATCGAAGGATCATTCCTCGCCGAATCCGCTTTCACAGTCGCCTTGCATGATGCCGGACAGTTCGACGCGGCAGCGTCGGCTGCGACTGAGGTTGCGCACAAAGCCCTCGAGCACAGGTCATTTGCCGGATGCGCTGCACTGCTGCTCGTCAGCAGAGTGCTGCGCGACAGTCATGAGCAGAGCAAGGAGATGTATCAGCAGCTCCTGCCG
>CALBVR010000382.1 GCA_937969565.1 uncultured Acidimicrobiales bacterium
CGCCTCCGCCTGAGCGAACAGATTGGCGATGAGGGCGTCGTGGTGGTCCACCTCGGGGAAGTCCGGCTCGTAGAAGCCGATGAGGTCGGCGGGAATCGGCGTCGTCCCCTGGTGAATGAGCTGGTAGAACGCGTGCTGCCCGTTGGTGCCCGGCTCGCCCCAGAGAATGGCGCCGGTGTCGTACGTGACGGTCTCGCCATCGATGGTGGTCTGCTTGCCGTTGCTCTCCATGTCCAACTGCTGGAGATAGGCGGGGAACCGCTCGAGCAGCTGGCAGTAAGGGAGGACGGCATGGGTCGGCCAACCGGCGAAGTTGCGATACCAGATGCCGATGAGGCCGAGGAGCACCGGCACGTTCTGCCGCAGCGGCGCGGAGCGGAAGTGGGAGTCCATTGCGTGGAACCCGGCGAGCATCTCGCCGTACGCGTCGGGCCCGACGGCAATCATCAGCGACAGGCCGATCGCCGAGTCCATGCTGTAGCGGCCACCCACCCAGTCCCAGAACTCGAACATGTTGGCGGTGTCGATTCCGAACGCCGCGACACCCTCGGCATTGGTCGACAGCGCAGCGAAGTGCTCGGCGACGGCGGCGTCATCGCCAAGGGCGTCCACAAGCCAGGCTCGAGCACTCTTGGCGTTCGACAGCGTCTCGAGTGTGGTGAACGTCTTCGAGGCAACGATGAAGAGCGTCTCGGCCGGATCGACATCGTGGATGGCCTGATGAAGGTGCGTGCCGTCGACGTTCGAAACGAAGCGAGCTTCGATCGTTTCGTGCCGCCATGGCATGAGCGCGCGGTAGGCCATGAGCGGCCCGAGGTCCGAGCCGCCGATTCCGATGTTCACGACCGTGCGGATCCGCTTGCCGGTGTGGCCCGCCCACTCGCCGTTGCGCACGCGCTCGGCGAAATCGCCCATGTGCGACAGCACGCCATGAACGTCGGCAATGACGTCCTGTCCATCGACCATCAGCTCCGTTTCGGCCGGAGCCCGGAGTGCCGTGTGGAGCACGGCGCGGTCCTCGGTCGAGTTGATGTGGTCGCCCGTGAACATTGCCTCGATCTTCGCCGGGAGTCCGGCCGCCTCGGCCAGAGCAACCAGGAGATCCAGTGTTTCCGTGGTGACGAGGTTCTTGGACGCGTCGACCACCAATCCATCGGTCTCGAAGGTGAGCGCCGATGCCCGATCCGCATCCGCTGCGAAGAGCTCTCGGAGGGTCGTGGTGGACATCGCCTCGTGGTGAGCGTTCAGTGCCACCCACTCGTTCGAACTGTTGATCATCGGAAGACCTCCTGCGCCGTGATGCTCCGTCGGTCCGTTCGTCACGGAACTCAAGCGGAGACGGCAACCCACGCTAGTTGTGGAGGCTTCCCGGCTCGGGGAGTGGCCAAGAAGTCGCTGGGCTCGGTGGTCAGAACTTGCGGTACTGCGCCATCGCCCGTTCGGTGTCCCGATCGGAGTCTCGACGGGCGATGTCCTGACGCCGGTCGAACTCCTTCTTGCCCTTGGCCAGGCCGATCTCGACCTTCGCCCGGCCGCCGATGAAATAGATCGACAGCGCGACGAGGGCGAGGCGCTCCCGCTGCACACGCGCATCGATCCGGTTCAGTTCGGTGCGATGGAGCAGCAGCTTGCGGTGGCGATCGGGAACGTGGCCGAACGCCGACGAGCCGGTGGAGGCGTAGGGCGAGATGTTGAGGCCGAGCAGCCACATCTCGCCGTCGTCGATCCGGCCGTAGGCCTCGGTCATCTGCACGTTGGCTTCGCGAAGCGATTTGACCTCGGACCCACGCAGCACCATTCCGCACTCGTAGGTGTCCATGATGGCGAAGTCCCGACGGGCGCGACGATTGGTGGCAACGATCTTCTTTTCGTTGCCCGTGATGCCCGGCTTCTGCTTGCCGTTCTTCTTCCGCTTGTTCGCGCTCGATGTCGCCACACGTCGAGCGTAACCTCACCCCATGTCCACGAGACCCTCGCCCGCCTGCGAACTGGCGGTGGGCGTTCACGACCGGTTGATCGCGATCGCTCGGGCGGCGTTGCCGAACGAAGCGTGCGGGCTGCTGGCCGGGCCTGCGCGCACGGATGTCGATACCTCCGTCGTGGTGGCGGCGGTCTGGCCCGTTGCGAACGCGCTGCGGTCGCCCCACCGGTTCGCGCTCGACGGCGCCGGAATGCTGGAGGCCGAGGATCGCATCGAGGCCGCTGGCCAGACCGTCATCGGAGTGTTTCACTCGCATCCGACCAGCCAGGCCGTCCCCTCCGCCACCGATCGGGCGGACGCCCAACGATGGGACCCGCACCATCGGTTCGTTCATGCCCTCGTCTCGATGCAGGGCTTCGTTCCCACCATCCGAATATGGCGCCTCCACGGCACCGACGCAGACGACATGGTCGAGCTGCACATCGTGGCCGGTGACACGTCTGCGTGACCGCTCCCACACCGGTCGGCGCCAACGTGTGCACTACCCTCGAAGGTGATGGACCCGCGGCCAATAGGCGTCTTCGACAGCGGCTTCGGTGGACTCACCGTTGCCCGGGCGCTCATCGATCTGCTCCCACACGAGCAGCTCATCTATGTGGGCGACACCGGCCGCTATCCGTACGGATCGAAACCGCAGGACGAGGTCCGTGCGTACGCCCATGAGATCACCGAATGGCTGGTCGAAACGCACGACGTCAAGCTCGTTGTGGTGGCCTGCAACACGGCCTCAGCCGCCGCCCTCGAATCGCTACAGGAACGATTCGACACGCCCATCGTCGGTGTGATCGACGCCGGTGTTCGGTCCTTGGTGATGGCTTCGGACAGTCGCAACGTCGGAGTGATCGGCACGGTCGGCACGATCGGCAGCGGCGCCTACCAGGCAGCTGTGGCGGAGGTCGACGACACGCTCCGGCTCACCTGCGCAGCCTGCCCGGGATTCGTCGAATTCGTCGAGCGGGGAGAGCTCCGGAGTGACCAGGTTCGGGTTCTGGCCCAGCGACTCCTGGCGCCGGTCATCGACGCAAAGGTGGACGCACTCCTCCTCGGCTGCACCCACTATCCCTTTCTCGCCCGCACCATCTCCGATGCTGTGGGTCGCGACGTCACGCTCATCTCCTCCGCCGACGAAACCGCGTTTCAGGTGCGGGCCATGCTCGCCGATCGTAAGGAAGAACGAGAAGGCCCGACCGTGCCACCCGTCTTCCTTTCCTCCGGCGACGTTGGCGAGTTCGAGCGAATCGGTCGTATGCTGCTCGGCCCAGAGATGGTCGAGGTCCGAACGTGGAAACACGGCTCGGTGGGAGAGACCTCATGAACGAAAATCAGGACGAACCCGGCCTCCGAATCACCGTGCTCGGCTGCTCAGGCACGTATGCCTCACCCGAGTCCGCATGCTCCGGATATCTGGTGCAGACCGCCACCACGTCCGTGGTCCTCGACGCCGGCCCGGGCACCTCGATGGAGCTGCAGCGCCACATCGCACTCGAAGACATCGACGCCTTCATCCTGAGCCACGAGCACGCCGACCATTGGACGGAACTCCCCACGCTCTATCACGCCTTCCGATGGGGGATTCGACGCTTCCATGTGCCCACCTACGGCACGCAGGGCACCCGCGATCTCCTCCACGCCGTCATCCCCGAAGCGCTCGAGCATGCGTTCGAATGGACGGTCATCAACGAACGTTCGCGAGTCACCGTTGGCGACATCGCCTTCACGTTCTCCACGACCGATCATCCCGTTGAGACGTTGGCCATACGAGCCGAAAGCGGCGGCCGATCGCTGGTCTATTCCGCAGATACCGGCCCGGACTGGTCGCCGGAACGCTTTGATGCCCCCATCGATCTGATGGTGTACGAAGCCTCGATCACCGTTGCGGCCGAGGGCGATGGGATCCCGCACGTCTCCGGACGAGAAGCCGGAGAACGGGCTCGAGCCGCCGGCGTCGGCACGCTCGTGCTCACCCATGTTCCCCCAGGTGAGGACCGGGAGGAACGGCTTGATGCGGCCGCCAAGGGATTCGGCCAGACGGCCACGCTTGCAGCCCCCGGTCGCTGTTTCGTCGCCTGAAATTCGGGTCCAAGTTTCCCGCAAACACAGGCGTCGCAAACCATCGCGATCGATTTGTTGAAGAATTCGGGAACTGGGTTCGGGCCAACGTCGTAGAAGACGCATGGCTACGAACACACACAACACCTCAAACCTGCTGCGGCTCCTGGCTGTGGTGCTGTCCATCGTGATGCTGGCATCAGCATGCGGATCCGACTCGGCCGACACGGCCGATGCAGAAGGCGACTTCGCTTCTGACGAAGCGACGGACGCATCCGACGACGCCGAAGAGTCCTTCAGCAACGGCGTCGAGACCACCGACTCGGCCGAAGAGGTCGTCGAACAGGCGATGGAAGACGACGCCATGGAGGAAGAGGAAGCCATGGAAGAAGACGCCATGGTCGACGATGCCGAGACGGGCCTGGTCGCCTCCACCACCACGGCCGCGCCGGCGGCCCGCGAGGAAGAAGACTCGGACGGCGGCGGCCTGTTCGGCACCGTCGACGAGGACGAGGCCGAGATCGTGGTTCCCTCCAGCCCCGATCCGCGCTTCACCGACTACGGCATCCGCACGTTC
>CALBVR010000383.1 GCA_937969565.1 uncultured Acidimicrobiales bacterium
CGAACATGGACTTGAGTCCGATGATGGTGGCGTCGGTGCCGAAGATGTTCCAGTCGAACCCTTCACCTTCGACGTCCCCGAGAAGCAGCACGACATCGCCGCTGTCGGTCACGTTGGCATCGAAGACATCGTCTTCGAACCAGCTCACGACGTAGCCGGCTTCGAGGAGTTCGGTGTGGAGTCGGTTGGTCTGCGCGTCGGCGGCCGGATCAGCCTGCTGCGAGACGACGATCAGGATGCGGTTGCTCGTGCGGCCGGTGAGCACGGTGATGCTCCGGCTGAATTCGGATTCGTTTCCGTTGCCATCGACGGCGGCGACGGCGTAGGTGGCGATGATGCCGGGCTCGATGTCGTCCATGAGCTGCGGCTCGGTCGTCTCGATGTCGACCGTTTCCTCACCGGCGGTGCGACGAACGATGTAGTTGGAGACGCCGGAGATGTCGCGGGAGTCTGCCCACGAGATCGCGACGGAGGCGTCGGCGTCTTCGATGATGCGGGGGCGGCCGGGCGTGGTGGGCGGGTTCGAGTCGACGCCGACCTGGGCCGACACGTTCTCGCTGCGGACGCTCTGGCCGGCGGGCGAAACGGCGGCGACGGCGTAGCTGAAGATCTCGCCGTCCTCGAGGCCCGTGTCGACGAAGCTGGTGCCGCCGACCTCGAAGCGTTCGGTGGTGCCGGATCGGCCGACGCGGGTGATCTCGTAGCCGGTCACGTTCTCGGATCGGGACGCCTCCCAGAGCAGTTCGATGGCACCGTCGCTGGTGTTCACGACCGTGAGGCCCATCGGCGGCGTCGGCGTCTCGTCGACGTCGGCCTCCTCAGCGATCTCGAGATCGTCGAGCGGAACCGATTCCGGGGTGGTGTCCGGCGTGGTCGTGTCCGTGGTGAATGCCTCGCCGCTGGTGCAGGCGGTGGCCACCATGGCGAGGAGAAGGGCGATCGCAGTCTTCCGAGCGCGAACAAGAGAGAAAGCCATGGTGGTCCTATCGGCAGCCAAGGGGGGTCGTGTGAATCCGCCGGGGGTCAATTCTGCCGGACCCGGAGACACGGGTGTTGGCAGCCGAAAGCCAATGGACAGATTCACCTATGTTGGTGCGATGAGGGACATGGGCGGGTCCATGAACCGAAAGGCGGAAACACATGGCGAACTTTGGGAAGTCGACGGCGACGGTGGCGGCGTGGAACCTGGCGGGATTCGATGGCATCGATCCCGAACGGTTGCAACGGCAGGCCGACGGCCTGGCGATGATCGATGCGGAGCTGGTGGCGTTGGTCGAGGTTCCATCTGATGCGCACCTCGATGTCATCAAGGCACGGTTGCAGTCGCGCCACGGCGTCACGTACCACAGCCGGTTCATCGATCAGCAGGCATCGGCCAGTCATCCCCTGAACATTGCGGTGCTGTTCAAGGACGGTGTGGAGGTGGAGAACACCGAGCTGCTGGACGGTTCGAACGGCGGCGACCCCGGGCGTCGAAAGGCGCTCCTCGCCGATGCGAAGATCGGCCGGTTCGACTTCAAGCTGATCGTCGTGCACCTGAAGTCCGGCAGATCGACGGACGACCAGCGCCTTCGCGATGAACAGTGCAAGGTGATCGGCGATTACATCACCGAGATCCGGGGCCCACAGAACCGAAACCCCGACGTCATCCTCTGCGGCGACTTCAACATGATTCCGGGCCAGGACATCTCGAACTTCCATTTCCTGGGTGGCGACGACGTGATGGACTTCATCTCCTCGTGGGACCTTCAAGCCCGCTTCTCCCACATCCTCGAAGCCGGCCGGGCAAACCTGCTCGACGGCTTCGCCATCAGCCGCCGATTCTCCACCGAGTACATCCGCGGCAGCCTGCGCCTCTTCCCCCTGCACTGGAGCATGGACATCGGCCGCCAACGCTTCCGCGAGACGGTGTCCGATCACCTCCCCTTCGTCGCCTCGTTCCGAATGCGCGACCTGGACTAGCGGTCACCCGTTGATCAGGTCCTCGCGCCGCATGGTTGCGTCGGCCTCGAGGGTCCGGGACCCGCCGGCGCCGAGCAGTGGCAACAGCGCAAGCTCCGTCTCGATCCGGACGGTGACAAACTCGGCCCCGAGCTGGGTGGCCACAGAGACCGGCCGGTCAATCGATCGGGCCACCGCGGCAGAGGCAGCTCCCGCCGCCCGGTCCGGTTCAACGGCGGCCGCCCGCGCACCCTCACGGGCAGCGTGCTCGAGGTTGACCTGCACGACAACCGTCAGACCAGCATGCAGCAGCAGAGCCGCACACAGGAGCAGCAGCGGGAGGACGAGGGCGAATTCGACCGTGGCCTGCCCTCGTTCCTCCCGCAGCCGTCCCCGCATCAGATGTCGCCCAGGATCGAGTCGACGACCGAGTCGAACAACTCGCCGATCTTGCCCGTGCCCGAGGCCCAAGTCACGACGATCAACGCAATGGTCGCCGCCCCGAGCAGGAGCAGGGCGTACTCGACGGTCGACTGACCGCGGTCGCCCCGACGGTAGAGCCACTCGTGGACGCGGTGGATGAGATGAGCTGCGTGAAACGCAAGCATGGTGTGTCCTTCACAAAGGAACGATGGCGGGCCAAAGGCCAAGAGCCGGCAGGTCGGTCACCTGCGAGACGGCAGCGCACCGACGTGCGTTGCAAGACGTCTTCACCTTCGCGCGCCATTCCCCGCGACGCAACCGATTCAGGCGCGCGAGACTCGTCGTATGACCACCGCCTCGTCTTCCCGCCCCACCACGTCCGTGTCACAGGTGATGCTGGAGTCGATGGACGACATCGTCGCCCGCCTCGTGGATCGGCTCGACGGCATGACCAACGAGGAGTACCTCTGGGAGCCGGTGACCGGCATGTGGTCGGTCCGTTCGACGCCCGACGGCCCGCTGGTGGACATGGACGAGGACCGGGGCATCGACCCTGCGCCGGTGACGACGATCGCCTGGCGGCTCTGGCACATCGGCTCCGACTGCTTTGCCGAGTACACCAAGCGGTTCGCCGGAGAACCCGATGCCCGGCTGGATGCCACCTGGACGATGGACACTGGCGAAGCAATCGAACGTCTCCAGTCGAGCTGGTCTGACTTCCGAGCCACCCTCGCCGGCTTCGACGATTGGTTCACGCAACTGGGCGACGGCTTCGGCCCGTGGCATCGCCATTGCATCGCCGACTTCGCCATGCACGCCAGCAACGAACTCGTCCATCACGGCGCCGAGATCGCCCTCCTCCGCGACCTCTACCGAGCCGAGCACGGCTGACATGCGATTCGGCCCGACCATCGCCGCAGTCGTCTTCGTCCTCGTCGTCGG
>CALBVR010000384.1 GCA_937969565.1 uncultured Acidimicrobiales bacterium
GTGGCGGCCGTGTGGTCACGGTGAGCCTGGCGAAGGGGCAGCAGCCGACCAACGGCAGCGATGTGATTCTGGGAACCGACGGTGACGACGTGATCAACGCCCTCGGCGGCGACGACACGATCTGCGGTGGCGACGGCGACGACACCATCCGTGGTGGCGACGGCATGGACCGGGTCTACGGTCAGGATGGCCACGACGTGTTGTTCGGTGATGCCGACCGCGATCGTGTGTTCGGTGGCGCCGGCAACGACGAGCTGCACGGTGGCGAGGCTCGCGATGTGGTCGATGGCAACAAGGGTCGGGATCGTCTCTTTGGTGACGGTGGCCGTGACCGGCTGAATGGCTCTTCTGGAGACGATGTGATCGTGGGTGGTGGCGGCAATGACCGCATCAACGGTGGCAACGGCAATGACGCCGCTCAGGGCGGCCTTGGCGAAGACTTGTGTCTGAATGTGCTGAGCAATCAGGGGTGCGAACGCTCCTAGCGTTCTCGCGGCTCATGGGTCGCGCAAAGGGTGCTCATCTCAGATGTTTCGCGCCGCAAGTGAGAATCGATGTGCAACACTGCAATGGGCGGAATTACCCAACGGCGATGGAGTGCGGCACATGGAACAACGGGCAGCTCCCCGTTCCTATGATCGAGAGCCTGGTACCGGAACGCCGGTATCCGAGATCGCGAATCTGACCTTCTCTGCGCCCTCGTCCATGCGGGATCAGATTCCGAAGCGCATTCAGGCGAACTACGCGTCGTCGGGGAGTCGGAGCGGCCGGAGTCGGCGCCGGCGCGCACCGCGCTGGAAGTTCTGGGCTCGCTGAAATGCTTGTGCAGCGCGGAAAAGCGCCGGGATCGACCGCTCAGCTTTCTCCTGGATCTGCCGACTCGTACACCCACAACGGGCGGGCGGACTCGGCTATCCAGCGGGAAGGACGTCATGGCAGTTGCAATGGGTGGGGCCCCACGGGCTCAGGATCGTACGATCGGAACGAGTACGAAGGTGTCGGAGTTGGTGACGCTCGAACACAAGGTCGAGTTGAATCGCCGGGACACCATGGAAACGCGAATTCAGGCCAGGTATTCGGTGGAATCGGAACCGACGCCGCGATGGAAGTTCTGGGCGAAGTAGGCCCGCGCCCTTCATTTGCTCCACGCAGCGTGGTAATTTCGCCACGTCGGATGACGAAAGTAGTAGACAAGTGATGTGCTTGGCGGAGCAACAATGCGTTCGGTGTGGCAAACGGCCCATTTCGAAACGGAAGGTGGCTGCTCTACCCTCGGGAGTCGGAAGCGTACGTTGCGCTCCGGTGGGACCGAACGACAGAGGAGTCGCGTCGTGACGTCATTGGCGAGAGTGATGAAGCCCGCATTGGGTTGGGCCTATCGGCGCCCGAGCCTGTTCCCGATTTCGGTCGACCTTGCCGCTTGGGCCGTCGGCCTCTTCATCGGTGCGATTCTCAAGCTCGTGTTCTCGGTCGGTTCGACCGGCTGGGAGCTCTTCGTCACGGCAGGCGCTGCGATGGCGTTGCACGCCGGCCTCGGCTGGGCACTCGGCATCTACCGGCACCGATGGCGCGTGAGCTCGTTCGACGAAGTCTCTGCGCTCGGTGTGGTCTGGGCGGTCACCTCCGTGATTGTCATTCTGGGCACCTTCGCCGCCCGCCAGCTCGGCACCGACCTGCCGACGTCCGCAGTGATCATGGGCTCGCTGACCGTGCTCGGTCTGCTCGGATTCGTGCGCACCGTGTGGCGGCGTTTTTGGGAAGAGAATCGGCGCCCGAACGCGGAGGCATGCCAACCAACGATCGTGTTCGGTGCAGGCGAGGGTGGAGCGCAGATGGTGCGCGCCATGCTCCTCGATGTCGATAGTGCCTATTACCCGGTCGCCTTGCTCGACGATGATCCGAACAAGCGCAATCGTGAACTCGATGGGGTGCGTGTGATGGGCACCCGCATCGATGTGGCCACAGTTGCACGGAAAACGGACGCAGAGGTGCTGTTGATCGCCCTCCCCTCGGCAACTTCTGCGCTCATCAAGGAACTGACCGAGAAAGCGGTCGCCGCTGGCCTCGAGGTTCGCGTGTTGCCGGCAGCGTCCGAACTCGTTGGCAAGATGACGTTGGCCGATGTTCGCCCGCCGACCGTCGACGATTTGTTGGGTCGTGACCCGGTCGAGATCGACCTCGACGCGGTTTCCGACTACATCCGGGGCAAGCGTGTTCTCATCACGGGTGCCGGCGGAAGTATCGGGTCCGAGTTGTCTCGCCAGGTTCGTGGCTTTGGCCCGAGCGAGCTGTATCTGCTCGATCGGGATGAGAGTGCCCTCCATGGCCTGCAGCTGAGCATGGAGGGCCGCGCTCTTCTGGACACCGACATGCTGGTCGTCGCCAACATCCGCGACCGGGCCCGAATGTTCGAATTGTTCGAGAAGTACAGGCCCCAGGTGGTCTTCCACACGGCGGCGCTCAAGCACCTGACGCTCTTGGAGAATCACCCGACGGAGGGCATGAAGACCAACACGGTCGGTACAAAGAACCTGCTCGACGCGGCGCGACACATCGGGGTCGAGCGGTTTGTGAACATCAGCACCGACAAGGCGGCGGACCCGACCTCGGTGCTCGGGGCCACCAAGCTCGCTGCCGAGAGGCTGACGGCCGAGATGGCACAGACCACGGGCCTTCCCTACGTGTCGGTCCGGTTCGGCAATGTGCTCGGCTCCCGCGGTTCCGTGCTGCCCACCTTCATGGGGCAGCTGGAGCAGGGCCAGCCCATCACGGTCACGCATCCGGATGTCACCCGATACTTCATGACGATTCCCGAAGCCGTGCGCCTTGTGGTGCAGGCGGGCGCTATCGGGGAGCCGGGCGAGGTCATGATTCTGGACATGGGTGAGCCGGTGAAGATCGTGGATCTGGCCGAGCAGCTCATCAACACGCTCCGTCCCGGGACGAAAATCGAATTCACCGGCCTACGGCCGGGTGAGAAGTTGCACGAGATCCTCATCGGGGCTGAAGAGGTTGGCGAGGTGAAGGCGCATCCGCGCATCACCCACACTGCCGGCGAGCTGGCCGATGCATCGGACGCCCTCGAGGCGGTCGGAGAGTCTGCAGTATTCGAGGTTCGGATGATGCTGTCGGGTCTCGATGCGCCATCGCCCATGTCACCAGACGAGCAGAAGCTCGGCTGATCCCGCTGCCGTTACACTCGATGGTCGACATGGGGTGCAGCTGTGGACTCCTGCGGCTCAGATGGCGGGCGTCGGAGCCGATCGATATCTTGAGCGGCGCCTGTCGTCGGTCAGCCTGAGGAGAATTGATGAACGAGTATTTCGATCGGTTGATGGCGAGCATCGACGACCGATCCGTCCGGGTTGGTGTGATCGGCCTTGGCTACGTCGGTCTGCCGCTCGCTCACGGGCTCATTCGGGCTGGGGCTGGTGTGCTGGGCTTCGATGTGGACCAATCGAAGATCGAGGACCTGGATGCCGGCCGCTCCTACATGGAGCACCTTGACCCGGCAACGTTCACCGATCTCGCTGCGGCTGAGCGGTTCAGTGCCACCACGGACATGGGTCGCCTCAATGAGTGTGACGCGATCGTCGTGTGTGTGCCCACACCCTTGGGCAGCCACCACGAGCCCGATCTGTCGTATGTGATCACGGCGGCCGAGCACATCGGTTCTGCGAGCCGGCCGGGCCAGCTGGTCGTGTTGGAGTCCACCACCTATCCGGGCACCACGCGCGACGAATTCCTCCCGGCGCTGGTTTCGGCGAGCGACGATTCGGTGCAGCTTGGCAGCAACCTGTTCGTGGCATATTCGCCGGAGCGGGAAGATCCGGGCCGCAAGGAGGCGAGCACGTCGATCCCGAAGCTCGTTGGCGGCCTTGACGAGGAATCGCTCAGTCTTGCAATGGCGATGTACTCGATGTCGCACGACAATGCGATTTCAGTGCCGCGAGCAGAGGTTGCGGAGGCCGCCAAGCTCCTGGAGAACATCTTCCGGTCGGTGAACATCGCCTTGGTGAACGAGATGAAGGTGATCCTCAACGAGATGGACATCGACATCTGGGAAGTCGTGGAGGCCGCGTCGACAAAGCCGTTCGGGTTCATGCCGTTCTACCCGGGCCCGGGGCTCGGGGGCCACTGCATACCGATCGATCCCTTCTACCTCACGTGGAAGGCGAAGGAGGTCGGGAAGTCGGTGCAGTTCATCGAGCTGGCCGGCTTGGTGAACACGCAGATGCCGAACTATGTGGTGGAGCGTCTGACCGAAGGTCTGAACAACCACCGCAAGCCACTGAACGGCTCGAAGGTATTGGTGATGGGGCTGGCCTACAAAGCGAACGTGTCAGACACCCGAGAGTCGCCGAGCTTCGAGCTCATCGAACTCATCCGTGAGCGCGGGGCGGACGTGTCCTACAGCGACCCCTTCATTCCCCAGACGGTGCCGGTGCGCCGGCACGATCTGGGTATGACGAGCGTGGACCTGTCGCCGGAGACCCTCGCCGAGTTCGACGCCATCGTGGTCGCCACGGCGCACGACAAGGTGGATTGGGCGATGGTCGCTGAACACGCCCCGCTGGTGGTCGACACCCGCAACATCATGAGCGACTTTGCGAAGGGCATGGGCAATCGCCTCATCAAGGCGTGATCGTGCAATCCCAGCTGTCCGTGGGCCGAATGGACCGACTCTGAACCTCGCCACGACACGGCAGAACACTCGCGGTACCGTTGCGCTTGGGTTGTCACTGGGCGTGGTGGCGGGATGGAGATTGCAGTGCGGGGGTGGTTGCGTTGGCTGAGCGTTGGCCTGCTCATCGCGCTCGGCGTGGTTGTGGGGCTGCAATTCGATGGTCAGTCATCCGCAAGCGCGACGGTGGTTCCCGGCTCGCAGTACATCGCCCCCACGGCCTGGACCGAAGTGCCGGTGTACGACACCGCATGGCAGATGTTTGGCCAGGCGTCGGTTGAGCAGGCCGACGAGTATTTCGAGGCGCTGAAGCTCAACGGGTTCACTGGTACGTGGGCCGGGGTCATCCACCATGCTCCTGCGACGTATGCCCACAACTACAACGGTGGTGGGCAGATTGGATCGCTGGTCGACGGTGAGATCGTCCTCAGCGAGGGTTATGTGACCCGGATGATCGACATTCTCGACGTGGCCGAGGTGCACGGGATGAAGGTCGGCCTGGTGGTGGGCTGGCAGAACCTGTTCCTGCCCGGCGGGGGAGCGGACAACGGCAACCCGGTGAGCAACCAGGTTCGGGGCACGTTGACGGTGGACAACGCTGCGGCGTACGGCGAGCAGATGGTGGACCTGTTCGGCGACCACCCGGCGGTGAGCATGTGGGTGTTCGGCGGGGATGCGGGCACGAACAACACCGAGGAGAACATTGAGGTGTGGCGGGTGATGGCCGCTGCCGTGCGGGCGGCTGGCTCCACCCTCGAGATCACGTATCACACGCCGACGAGCCCGTTCGATCAGCTGAACTACGCCGGCGAGGAATGGTTGGACTTCATCGCTCCAGAGACGGGCCACGGCCAGCACGCCGAGGAGACGGAGGCCGAGCTGGTCGCGGCAGCGAACGCGTATCAGATCCCCGTTTGGCAGGGGGAGCCTCGCTACTTCAACATCAACTTCAACTGGGTGCCTGCCGCCTTTCGGGACCCCGGTGTCGACGAGGTCGAGGCCGACGCACAAGCGGCCGAGAACGCCGGTGTGGCCGGCTATGTGTACGGCGACGCCGGCCGGTGGAACTGGTGCCAGGGGTGGGGCGATTCAAGCCCGTGCGATCCTGATGAGATCGCCGATTCGTTCGGCGCCGGTGAGGCCGCCGTGATCGCAGTGTTCGCCAATCCCGCTTGCAACGGCATGCCCTGTGGTGCCGGCACAGGCCTGGGTGGAAGCCCGAGCTTCGGTGCCCCGCCGCAGGCTGGTTGGGGCGGCTTCGAGGTCACCGCGGCACCGTCTGGGGTGGGGGAAGGCGCTTCGCCGGGCTGGGGCCTGGCGGTCACCAACGATCTTGGGGGCGCCGGTACCGACATTTGG
>CALBVR010000385.1 GCA_937969565.1 uncultured Acidimicrobiales bacterium
CTGGCGACATGATGGTCTGCACGTCGATAACGCGACCCTGGTCGACGTCCTGGACGAACTCGGCCACGTAGCCGGTCGCAGGCTGGGTGAGGATCTCTTCTGGCGTGCCGATCTGGACGACGGCGCCGTCCTTCATGATGCAGACGCGGTCGCCGATGCGCAGGGCCTCATTGAGATCGTGCGTGATGAAGAGGATCGTCTTGTGCAGCTGGTCCTGGATGGCGAGCATCTCGTCCTGCATCTGGCGTCGAATGAGCGGATCCAACGCCGAGAACGCCTCGTCCATGAGGAGGATGTCGGGGTCGGCGGCGAGCGCACGGGCGAGGCCGACACGCTGCTGCATACCGCCGGAGAGCTGGCGGGGGCTGCTGTGCGCAAAGGCATCGAGACCCACGAGGCGAAGTGCCTCGAGCGATTGGGCGTTGCGCTGTTCGCGTTCGACGCCCTGCACCTTGAGCCCGTAGCCGGTGTTGTCGATCACGGAACGGTGCGGGAACAGCGCGAAGTGCTGGAACACCATGCCCATCTTCTCGCGCCGGAACTGCTGGAGGGCCTGGCCTTCCAGCGCCTGTACGTCCACGCCATCGACGTAGACGTGGCCGTCGGTGATGTCGTGCAGCTTGTTGACCGTACGGATCGCGGTGGACTTGCCCGAGCCGGACAACCCCATGATCACGAAGGTCTCGCCTCGTTTGACGTCGAACGAGACGTCGCTCATGCCGACGACGTGGTCGGTGGCCTTCTGCACTTCGTTCTTCCGCATTCCGCTCTTGGCGAGCGTGAGTGCACGTCCCCGTGGCTGCGGACCAAAAATCTTGAACACCCGGTCTAGCTGGATGATCACATCATCGGCATCTGTCATCGGCGAGCCCTCCCCCGACCCTTGCGTGCGGCTGACGGTAGCACCCGTCACACTTCGCGCAGAATCGGCGCCCAAGGTCGTCACACTCCCGAAATCAGAAATGGAACTGTTCCACGATGCGGGACGGTCGTTTTCGGCGGTGGAATTCGCCGAAAAATCCTGCGAAATTGCTCGATTCGCCGCCTGCATTTCGACGTGTTCGCCGAGCCACGAGCCATATGCAGCGAGTTGTGCCGGCACGTCGGCGGCCTCCGCCGGCGAACCCGTGGGCGTGCCGGCGTCAGAATTGGACATGGGTGCTTCCTTCCAACGCGTGGTGAAGTTTGCGGAGCCCGCGGCTCAGGTGGGTGCGCACCGTCGCAGACTCGATCTCGAGCAGTTCGGCCACATCGACCTGACGCCAGGCAAAGCCGTGAACGAGGACGACACAGACCCGTTGCGCTTCGGAGAGTGAGTCGAGCGCCGGCAGCAGCGCCGGCTCGAAGTCGGGCAATCGGTCCGCCGGTGGTGGCGGGAGCAGGGTGGGACGCTGGTGGAGTCGACGCGCAGCACTCTGTCCCACCCGATACAGGTAACCGGCCGGATTCTGCATCGACCGCAGGCGTTCCCAATGCTCCCATGCATAGGCGAGCGCCTCGGCAGCCGCATCGAGCCCGGCGTCTTCGCCGTACGCCGCGACCAGAGCAGCGCGTAGGCGGGGACCAACCATTTCGACAAAGGACTCGAACTCCACGACTAGTAGAGCCCCCGGGCACTCAAAACAGCGACACGATTCTCATGTCGCCTCGATCCGCCACCGTCCGGGCAGGATCGAGTTCCACTCCCGGAACCCGGAATGCAACCAGATCCCGGTCGACGGCGGCCATCGCGACGACGCCTCGTTCGACCCAGACGACCCGCCCGCCATCGATGGTCCAGGCCACGCTCCCCTGCGGCACAACGCGCGGATCTCCGGTGGCGAATCCGCCCGTCTCGATGTCGTAGATGCCCCACTCGCTCGTGCTGGCCGAGAGCAGGTGCCGACCGTTGGGCGACAGACTCACGAGGTTGTTCGCGGCGAACGCGACGGGGACGACGACCTCGTTCCCGAGATCCCAATCGACCAGCCGGCCGACGCACCGGCCAAGATCGTCACAATGCACGCCGAGCAGCCGGTCGTCGGTGGCGGCGACGACGCGACCCAGCCGCGTCGGAAGGTCTTCCAACCCTCGAACCGTGAGCACCTGGCTGGATCCGTCCGGCTCGCTCAGCACGATGCCGCGGCCTGGCACGGGGAACACCTGCGCCCGTAGCGGAGCGGTGGCCAATCCGTTCTGTGCCGGCCCCCATTGTGACCCGACGAAGAACTCGAATCCGTCCGCGGTCTCCGAGAAGAAGCCGAACTGGTCGTTCTGTTCGGAGAGCCGGACCGTGTGCACCGTCGTCGAGATGCGGCCGCTGTCGGTCGGCGCAGACGGATCGATCGCAAAGCTGCGGTTCGGTGCACCGAGAATGCGGACCGCGTCCGGCAGCGGCGGCCACGCGAACGTCGCCCACTGGTTGCCGACCACCGAGGCCCCCGAGGCCATGTCGAAGAGCTGCAGCTCCTCCTGGTCATCGACGAACGCGAGCGCAAGGCCTTCGAGCCAGTCCGTCGGCGCCGGGCCGAGCTGTGGAGGCGGCGGTGCCGTGGTCGTGGACGAAGCGGCCGGTGCCGCGGTCGTCGTCGGCGCCGATGTGGGGGTTCGTCGGATTGGGTCGATGGTTGCCGCGACCTCGGGAACCGGTTCGAGTTCGACCGAACCCGTCAGCGCGAGCAGGGCGACGACGGCGGTGAGCGCTCCGGCAATCGCGGCCACGACGAGCCAGGGAGAGGACGTCGTGTCGCGACGCGATACGGGGGCGACAGATGCGTCGACAGGACCCTCGACCCATTCGGGCCCGCGGGTCGAAACGCTCGCCTCCCGGCGCGCCCGTTCTCTCCGCGATTCCCCCATTCGGCCACGGTAACGTACCGCGATGAACACGACGGACCAGGTGCTCGGGACCACGTCCCGCCCGGCGATCAACTCGCCGATACTGTCGATGTGGGCCCTGTTCCTCGGGGTCGCACTCATGATGTTGGGGAACGGGCTGCAGGGCACGCTCCTCGGCGTCCGGTCGTCGATCGAGGAGTTCGACACCGTGGTGATCGGTGTCATCCTCGCCGCCTACTACGCCGGCTTTCTCCTCGGCTCCAGGTTCACGATGCGGGCGCTCGGCAAGGTCGGTCACGTGCGGGTGTTTGCCGCGCTTGCATCCAGCGCATCGACCGCCGCCCTCGTACACGCCGTCTTCGTCAACCCGCCCACGTGGTTCGTCATGCGCTTCATCACCGGATTCTGCATGGCCGGCCTCTATGTGGTCGTCGAGAGTTGGCTGAACGATCAGGCGACGCCAGAGACACGCGGACGAACGCTCTCCCTCTACATGGTCGTCACCATGGGCGGCGTCACCGGCGGGCAGTTCCTGCTCAACGCCGCCGACCCCGCCGGCTTCGAGCTCTTCATCGTCGCCTCCGTGCTCGTATCCATGTCGCTCGTCCCGATGGCGCTTTCCGAATCCAGCGCCCCGCCGGCCATCGCGGTGTCGCCCATGTCGTTCCGGCAGCTGATGTCGATCGTGCCCACCGGTGTGCTCACCATGTTCTTCAGCGGATTCGTCGCCGGAGCGCTCTTTGCCATCGCTCCCGTGTACGGAGCGCTGATCGGGATGACCACCCGCCAGATCTCCACCTTCCTTGCCGCAGCGCTCGTGGGGTCGTTCGTTCTGCAACTGCCGATCGGCTTCGTGTCCGACAAGGTGTCCCGTCGAGGCGTGATGGCCGTCGTCGCGATCATCGCCACGGTGGCGTCCTTCCTCGGGCTGTCCACCGGAACGGGGCTGGCGGCGACCGGAGTCATGTTCGTCATCGGGGCCACGTCCTTTCCGCTGTACTCACTGGCCATCGCATACACGAACGACTGGATCGAGGATCACCAGCGGGTCGGCGCCTCCGGCCTTCTGGTGATGGTCAACGGCGTCGGAGCGATCCTCGGCCCGCTCGTGTCCTCCACGCTCATGAGCCTCTTCAGTGCGAACGCCTACTGGTGGTCGCTTGTCCTCCCCCACGCCGCCATCTCGCTCTATCTGTTGGTCCGCATCGTGGCGAAGGACCCGCTGCCGATCGCTGAGCAGTCCGAATACCAGCCGGTTCCGGCCCGATCCTCGCCCCTGGCCTCCGCCATCGGCCGCATCCGGCCCCCAAAGCGCCCCCGCCGCTGAGCCCCCGATTCCCCACGAGACATCGCGGCTCGCTAGTTTCACCGGCGCACTCGCAACGGAGCGGGTCACCTGAGGAAGGAACACGATGAGCGCAGACATGGATCGCCTGGTCACGTGGCACAACGGCGAGAAGACACTCGGCCCGTTCTCCGCAGCGGAGATGGAAGGACGGCAGGCCACGCTCCGGTCGCACATGGCCGAAACGGACCTCGATGCCGTTCTGCTGACGAGCTACCACAACATCTGCTACTTCTCCGGCTTCATGTACTGCGCATTCGGACGCAAGTACGGCTTCGTGCTCACCGCCGACAACGCCACGACCATCAGCGCGGGCATCGACGGCGGTCAGCCCTGGCGCCTGACCCACGGCGACAACATCACCTACACCGATTGGCGCAAGGACAACTTCTTCCATGCGGTGCAGACGCTCACGCCGGGGGCGAAGCGCATCGGCATCGAGTTCGACGAGGTCAGCCTCGACCTGATGGAGAAGTTGAAGGCCGCGCTGCCCGGCGTCGAATTCGTCGACGTCGGCATGTCCACGATGTGGATGCGAACCATCAAGTCCGCCGAGGAGATCGCCCACATCAAGAAGCTCACGGCGATCGCCGATCTCGGTGGAGAGGCCTGCCGCAAAGCCATTGGGGTTGGGGTTCCGGAGCACGAGGTGGCCCTCGCTTCGACCCAGGCGATGGTGCGCGAGCTCGCCAAGAGCTACGAGTACAGCGAGCTCATGGATACCTGGACCTGGTTCCAATCCGGGGTCAACACCGATGGCGCCCACAACCCGGTCACCAACCGGGTCATCGAGTCCGGCGACATCCTTTCGATCAACTGCTTCCCGATGCTGTTCGGCTACTACGTGGCACTCGAGCGCACGCTCTTCGCCGAGTCGGTGTCGGACGAACATCTTCGACTGTGGAACGTCAACGTCGAGGTCCACGAGGCGGGCCTCGAGCTGATCAAGCCGGGCAACAGCTGCTCGCAGATCGCGGCGGCGTTGAACGACATCTACCGCGAGTACGACCTGCTCAAGTACCGGTCCTTCGGGTACGGCCACAGCTTTGGCGTGCTCTGCCACTACTACGGCCGCGAGGCCGGCGTTGAGCTCCGCGAAGACATCGACACCGTGCTCGCCCCGGGCATGGTCGTCTCCATGGAGCCGATGATCATGATTCCTGAGGGGCAGCCGGGTGCCGGCGGCTACCGCGAACACGACGTGCTCGTCATCAACGACGATGGGTCGGTCGACAACATCACCGGGTTCCCGTACGGGCCCGAGCACAACATCGTTCCGGCCTGACCGGCACCGGGCGTCGGTGTCGGCGCGGATGTGAACACTCACAGGTTGTTCTCAGGAAGGCAGCGCCGGCTGCCGATGCACGGTGCATGGCTGGGTATGACTTCGACCTTCAACTGAAACCACTCGCGGACACTGAGGACGCGCCGGACGCACGTCTGTTCACCCGAACCTCGCAGCCGTTGTCCCTGCTGCTGTGCTGGGGTGGAGAGTCGACGGAGACCGCCGAGATGTGGACGCGCAATCTGTCGTACGAAGGCGCGCTGCTCGAGGCGGCGCCCGGCGTCGAGGATCCTCCGCTGGACCTTCTGAACGTGGCCCTTCGGATCGGTGACGACATCGTCAGTGGCGAAGTCGTCGAGCGGCAGGGACGGACCATTCGAGTTCGGTTCCTGAGCATTGGCCCAGGCCTGGCCGAGCACATCTACCGTCATCTGGTCGACGCTCCGGACACCGCGCTCGCTCCCCGCGAGTTCTGACGTCCCGATCGCTCAGACGTCCTCGAACAGCTCGAGGATCAGTTCACGCGCCTGGGCGACGACACGCAGGTGTTCGTCGGCCCGGTGGTTGAGGTACATGGACATCTCGGCGGCCGCGTCGGTGATCGCCAGGTACCGCACGCCGTCGGGGCAGAACGTGCGTACACCGTCAGGAACGATGGCCACACCCTCGCCCGAGGACACGAGGCCGAGAATCGTCGTGTATTCCGTCGCCTCGATCTCCGGCTCGTAGTTCTGGTCGGCCGCCTCGAACAGTGCTCGAAGCTGTTCGTGGAGCGTTGGCGAGAGGCGTCGGTCGAACCCAATGAACGACAGGTCGCCGAGGTCGGCGATCGCCACCTCGTCTGCGGTGAGTTCCGGGTGATCCGGGCCAACGGCCAGGTAGAGACGCTCGACCCGGAACTTGCTGGTACCGATCTCGCCGCCGGCACCGGGGGTCCGCGAGATGCCCACGTCGATCACGCCGGACCGCAGGGCGTCGACCTGTTTGCCGCTCGACATGATCTGCAGGTCGTGCTGCACCTTCGGCCACCGTTGCCGGTACGCCCGCAGGTACCTCGGCATCACCTCGAATGCAGCTGAATCGACGAAGCCGAGGCGGATCAGCCCGCCGTCACCGGTGCGAAATTCCTCCATGACTCGTTCTGCTGAGTCCGCAGCGGCCGCCAGGCGGAGGGCCTCGACGAGGAAGACCTCGCCGGCCGGAGTGAGCGCCACCCGACGGGTGGTTCGGTCGAACAGGCGGACCCCGAGCTCCGTTTCGAGCAGGCGGATCTGTTGGCTGAGCGGTGGCTGCGCCATGTGGAGACGCTCGGCCGCCCGCCCAAAGTGCAGCTCTTCGGCCACCGCGATGAAATATCGCACTCGCTGCAGATTCATGCCCAAACCATAAAGATGGAGCGGCTACCAATCAACCATTGATTGATACGTGACGGGATGACCGTCGGTTCCTAAACTCAGACCATGACAGCATCCAACGCGAACGGCGCCCGCGCCCGACTCGGTGGCCTTCTGGGGCGCGGTGGCGATCGTCCGCCGCGCTACTCGGCCGGCGCACTCGCCCGCAAGGGCCTCACCGGCGAAGCCTGGCCCCGAGTGTGGCAGGACCACGACCTGAAGAAGACCTACGACGTCATCATCATCGGCGCCGGCGTCCACGGCTTGGCCACCGCCTACTACCTCGCCACGAACCACGGCATCACCAACGTGGCCGTGCTCGACAAGGGCTACGTCGGCGGCGGCGGTTCCGGCCGCAACACGGCCATCGTCCGGTCCAACTACCTCACGCCCGAGGGCGTGGCGTTCTACGACCGGTCGCTCGACCTCTACAACTCGATGGCCGCCGACCTGAACATCAACGTCATGTTCAGCGAGCGGGGCCACATGACCCTCGCCCACACCGACTCGGCACTGCGCACGATGCACTGGCGGGCCGAGGTCAACAAGCTCCAGGGCATCAACAGCTCGGTCATCGGTCCCGACGAGGTCAAGGGACTGGCCCCGAGCCTCGACACGACATCCCACCCCCGCTACCCGATTCTGGGCGCGCTCTATCATCCGCCCGGCGGCATCATCCGACACGACGCCGTCAATTGGGGGTACGCCCGAGGCGCCGACCACCTGGGCGTCGAGATCCACCAGAAGACCGAGGTGTACGACATCCTCGTCCAGGGCGGAGAGCTCGCCGAAGGCAAGGGTGCCGGCGGCAAGGTCACCGGCGTCCGCACCAACCGCGGCGACATCAGCGCCCCCATCGTCGTCAACTGCACGGCCGGTTGGGGTTCGCTCATCTCGGCGATGGCCGGCGTGCGCCTGCCGATCACCACCCACCCGCTCGAAGCGGCCGTGACGGAACCGGTCAAGGTCTTCCTGCCGACGGTCGTCGTCAGCGGCTCGCTGCACGTCTACGTCAGCCAGACCGACCGCGGCGAACTCGTCTTCGGCGCCTCCGTCGACCCGCTCAACACGTACTCGATGCGAGGCTCGCTGAGCTTCACCGAGGAACTCGCCGGCCACATCCTCGAGCTGATGCCGAGCGTGTCGAAGATGCGGCTGCTCCGCCAGTGGGCGGGCCTGTGCGACATGACCCCCGACTACTCACCGATCATGGGCTTCACGCCGGTCGAGGGACACCTCACCGACGTCGGCTGGGGCACCTACGGCTTCAAGGCCGGCCCCGTGTCAGGAGAAACGATGGCCGAGTGCATCGCCACCAACACCACGCCGAAACTCATCGAGCCGTTCAAGCTCGAACGCTTCAACGACGGCACGCTCGTCGGCGAAAAGGGCGCAGCGGCGGTGGGTCACTGATGCTGCTCGTACCCTGCCCCCACTGCGGACCCCGCAACCAGAGCGACCTCCGCCTCGTCGGCGAGTCGCACTCCCGCCCCAACCCGAACACCGCCACCCGTGAGGAGTGGGGTTCGTACCTGTATCTGCGAGACAACCCCGCCGACTGGCTGACCGAGACCTGGTACTGCCGGGCCGGGTGCCGCCAGTTCTTCAAACTCGAGCGAAACACCGCCACCAACGAATTCCGCAACCCGCCGATGCCTGGCGACAAGATCGGCATCGCGCCCTACACCACCATCGATGTCGGCAGCTCCGGCAACCAGGCCGGAGCCAATGCCGACGGTGGCGCCACATTCACCCGTCGCATGGACGGAGGAGAGAAGTGAATCGACTTCCAAAGCAGTCCGGCGAGGTCATCGATCGCTCGCAGCCCATCTCATTCACCTGGAACGGAAAGCCGGCCTCCGGCTACGCCGGTGACACGATCGCTTCGGCCATCGCCGCCGGCGGCAACACGATCTTCTCACGTTCCATGAAGTACCACCGACCCCGCGGTCTGCTGACGGCGGACTTCTGGGATCCGAACGCCTTCGTACAGGTCGACGACGAGCCGAACGTGCGATCTGCGCATCGCCTCCTCGAGGCCGGTATGAACGTCAGCCCCCAGAACGTGTGGCCGTCGCTCGACTACGACGCCAAGGCCGCGAACCAGCTCGTCAGCCGGTTCCTGTCTCCCGGCTTCTACTACAAGACGTTCATCCACCCCCAGAAGCTCTGGCCGGCCTACGAAAAGGTCCTGTCCACGTTCGCCCCCGGCGGAACCGTCGATCCCGAAACACCGCACGGCTACTACGACAAGCGATACACCCACCCCGACGTCGTCGTCGCCGGTGGCGGCCCTGCCGGCATGGCGGCGGCAGCCGCTGCAGCCGAGGCCGGAGCCAAGGTTCTGCTCGTCGAGCACAACCATCATCTCGGCGGACATCTGCTCTGGGGCAGCGACGAGGATCGTGCGCTCGCCGCTGGACTCGAGGTCGCGGTGCGAGCCGCAGGCGTCGAGGTCCTCACCGATTCGACCGTCACCGGCCGCTACGAGGACAACTGGCTCGGCATCCTCCAACGCAACCATCCCGTTGCCGTCGAACGCCTCATCAAGGCCCGGGCGAAGACCCTCATCGTCGCCGCCGGCCTCATCGAGCGCCCGTACGTCTTCTACGGCAACGACCGCCCCGGCGTCATGCTCTCCGGCGCCGCCCGCCGCCTCATCAACATGTACGGGGTGAAACCGGGAACCCGAGCCGTGGTCTTCACGGCGAACGCCGAAGGCGACGCCACGGTCGCCGATCTCGAACGGGTCGGTGTCGAGATCGCTGAGGTCGTGGATGCGCGCACCGGCGGAAACATCCATTCGACCAAGGGCTCGCAAAAGAAGATCGAACAGGTGAAGGTGGGCCTCGGCGACTCGTACGTCGACGCCGACCTGTGCATCACCGCGGTTGGATGGACGGCACCGACCTCGCTGCTCAACATGTCGGGCGACCGTCCGGTCTATGACCCGAATGCGGCGCGATTCTTCCCGAACAACACACCGGACAACGTCTTGGTGACCGGCGGACTCGCCGGCGACGGAACCCTCGACCAGCTCGTCGAGCACGGTCGGGAGACCGGTGTTCTCGCAGCCGGTCGGGCAGCCGCAGTCGCTCATCGCCTCCAGGCGCTCACCGCCCGGGCCACTGAGGTCGACGGCGATGAGCCGGCCATGCCTGCCGACGAGCGCACGTCGCTACACCGCGCCACCCACCCCGAGCTCTACCGCTCCACCACGCACGGCATCGTCGACTACTCCGAGGACGTCGCCTCGAAGGACCTGGTGGCCGCAACCAAGGAGGGCTACGACTCGGTCGAGCTGCTCAAGCGCTACACCACCGCCACGATGGGACCCGCCCAGGGCAAGCTCGAAACGGTGAACACCGTTGCGGTGCTCGCCGAAGCCCGAGGCGAGACCATCGCCGAGGTGGGCACCACGATCTGGCGCCCGCCGTACGCCCCCGTCAGCCTGGGAGCCCTTGGCGGCCGGATCTTCGAACCCGAGCGTGTGTCCTCGATCCATCCGTGGCATGAGGCGAACGGCATGACCCCGATCCTTGCCGGGCAGTGGATCCGCCCCGAGCACTACGGCGACCCCGCAGCCGAGGTCCGCAACGTGCGCGAGAACGTCGGCATCATCGATGTCACGCCGCTCGGCAAACTCGAGCTCCAGGGCCCGGACGTACCGAAGCTGCTCAACCTGCTCTACACCAACAAGTGGTCCAAGCTGCCGGTCAACGGTGTGCGCTACGGCATGATGTGCGCCGAGGACGGCGTGGTCATGGACGACGGCGTCACCGGCCGCCTCGGCGAGGACCGCTACCTCATGACGACCACGAGCTCCGGCGCCGGTTCCGTGTGGGAATGGTGCGAGAACTGGCTCCAGACCGAACACCCGGACTGGCAGGTTCACGTCAGCCCGGTCACCACCGCCTACACGTCGATCAACGTGGCCGGCCCGAAGTCTCGGGAGCTCGTGAGCCGCCTGACCGATGTGGACCTCTCCCCCGAGGCCTTCGAGTACATGCAGCTTCGAACCGGCACCGTTGCCGGCGTGGACAACTGCATCATGTGGCGCATCGGTTTCACCGGCGAACTCTCGTACGAGCTGCATGTGCCTGCCGGGCATGGCCTGCACGTGTGGGAAGCCCTGCTCGAGGCGGGCGCCGACCTCGGAATCGGAGCGTTCGGTCTCGAGGCCCAGCGCATCATGCGGCTCGAGAAGGGTCACTTCATCGTGGGCCAGGACACCGACGGCCTCACGAAGGCCCCGACGACCGGCATGACCGGGCTCATCAAGATGGACAAGGACGACTTCGTCGGAAAGCCGGAGCTCGGCTGGTCGATGGAGCAGGACCTTCCCGTGCTCGTCTCGGTGCAGATGAATGACAGCTCGATCGTGCCGCCAGAGGCGTCGCAGATCGTGCGGCCGGGCACCAACGAGATCCTGGGACGCATCACGTCGTCGCGGTTCTCCCCCACGCTCAACAAATCCATCGGGCTGGCGCAGGTTCCACCGACGCATGCGTCGAAGGGCACCGAGCTGACCGTCGTGCTGACGTCCGGCGATCGCACCACGGCAACCGTGATGGAACACCACGCCCACTTCGACCCGGAAGGAGCACGTCTCCGTGGCTGAGCTCGTCTTCACCTCTCCAATCACCCGCAGCTACCCCCGAAGCGAGGGGGCTGCGTTGTCACTGGCGGATCAGACCGATCAGGCCAAGGTCATCGTCCGTGCCGGCGATGGCACCAGCGCCCGGGCAGCACTCGCTGTCGCCTTTGGCCAGAGCCGATTCGACGGTGACGTACTGATCGCCGGGTCGCGGCCCGATGAGTGGATGCTTCTCGGGCCTCATGCCGCGGTGCAGGCCAAGGCGGCGGGACTGCCGACCGACGGTCATGTGTCGATCGTGGACTGGACCCACGGCCGGGCGGCGTTCCGCCTTTCCGGGGAGGTCGCTACGTCGGCGCTGGAGAAGATCTGCGGGATCGACTGGTCGGACAACATGATGCCGGACGGGGCGGTCACGTCCGCTTCGGTGGCCGTCGTGACCTGCGACCTGGTCCGCAACGACGTGGATGGCACGCCCAGCTACCTGATCCTGTGCGATCGCTCCTTCGGCCAGTACCTGTTCGACGCCATCATCGACGCCGCCGACGAATTCGGCGTCGACGTCACCACCTAAAGCGGTCACTCCCTCACAATGGGGTCAGACCCCATTGTGAGCGGTTGGCCACGGAACGCGAGAAGGCCCCGCCCGGTTGGGCG
>CALBVR010000386.1 GCA_937969565.1 uncultured Acidimicrobiales bacterium
CCGAAGCCCCGCAGCTTCACCATGGAGAGAAGGAATTCGAAGCCCTGCTTCTCGGCTTCGAGGGCGGTGGTCTTGTTGAGATCGAAACTCGGCATGTACTGGGGAGACGTCTTGGACATCATCCATCCGTTGTTGCCGATGGGAATGAAAATGCCGACGTCCATGTATTTCTCTTCTCTCTTCGCTTGACCAGTGGGGTTGGTCTAGCACGCGCGTTCCGTCGCGTGTCGGGCGTTTCCGACAGCTTCATGCGCCGGAAACCGACCTGGTCAGGGGGAGAGGCGGTCGAGCACTTCGCTGAGCGGAACGACGTCGCCGTACTTGGCGTCGATGTCGAAGAGGTTCGATTCGTGTGTCTCCGGACGGCGATCGCCGCAGGCTTCCGGCACGACAATCGGCACGATGTCGTATTGGCAGGCGTCGATCGCGCTCGCTCGCACACACCCGCTGGTGGAGACGCCACCGATGAGCAGGGTGTCGATCCTGTCGGTCCGAAGCCGGTTGGCCAGGTCCGTTCCGAAGAAGGAGGAGGCCGCCTGTTTCGTGATGACGGGCTCGTCCTCCGCCGGCTGAAGCTCGGGCAGCCAGTCGCCCAGCGGGTTGCCCCGATCGAACGAGGCGAGCGCACCGACCTTCCGATAGAAGACGCCGCCATTGCCGCCGGGCTCGAACTCGACGCGGGTCCAGATGACGGGCACGCCGGCGGTTCGGGCAGCATCGACCAGGGCGACACATCCCTCGATCGGATCGCGGGAGCCGAGGTTCAGCGGCGACCCGTCGGTGAAGTAGGCCCGGCACATGTCGACGACGAGCACGGCCAGACGGTCACCGAATCCGAGCCGACCGTTGAAGCCGATGTCGGCAGCTGGTTCCTCGCTCATGTGTGCACGGTAGGCGACGTGAGCTGGTGCTCGCCGGTCGAGCTCGAGGACGGCCGATACGATCGGGCCATGTCCGATCTGCTGCGCTCCCGTCCGAATGGTCCCGCCCGTCTTCGGCAGCTGCTGAACGAAGCGACCAATTCCAAGCAGCCCCTCGTGCTTCCCGGTTGCTACGACGC
Source organism: uncultured Acidimicrobiales bacterium (assembly GCA_937969565.1). Taxonomy (GTDB): domain Bacteria; phylum Actinomycetota; class Acidimicrobiia; order Acidimicrobiales; family SHLQ01; genus SHLQ01. The sequence continues at coordinate 1,061 of CALBVR010000386.1, forward strand.
CCTCGGTGCGCGCCTGATCGAGCAGGCTGGATTCGATGCTGCGTACATGACCGGATTCGGCACGGCGGCCGGGCTCCTCGGGCGCCCCGACGTCGGCCTGTTGGGGCTCGGTGAGATGGTGGACAACGCGCGCCGGATCGCCGCGGCCATCGACGTCCCACTGCTGGCTGACGCCGACACGGGCTACGGCAATCAGATCAACGTGATCCGCACCGTGCAGGAGTACGAGCGTGCCGGTGTCGCCGGCATCCACATCGAGGACCAGGTGCTGCCCAAGAAGTGCGGTCACATGGAGAACAAGCAGGTGGTCGATGCCGACGAGATGGTGGGCAAGATCTCGGCGGCCGTGTCGGCCCGGCAGGACGACGACTTCGTGCTGATCACCCGTACCGACGCACGTGCACCCCACGGATTGGACGAGGCAATCGCCCGGGCCCATCGCTTCCACGACGCAGGCGCCGACGTGCTGTTCGTCGAGGCGTTGGAAGGTGTGGACGAGATCGAGCGGGTCGCCACCGAGTTCGCCGACGTGCCGCTCATCTTCAACTGGGCCGAGGGCGGCAAGACGCCGCCACTCACCTACGACCACATCGCCGAGCTCGGCTTCTCCATGATCATCATGCCGATCGGCACGATGCTCGCCGCCACCCGGGCGATGCAGGGCTTCCTGGAGAAGCTCAAGGAGGGCGGCACTCCGGCCGGCTTCGCCGATGAGCTCATGCCGTTTGGCGAGTTCACCGACACCATCGGCCTCCCCGAGATCGTCGACCTCGAACAGCGCTTCAGCTGAGTTCGATCGAAGCCACTAGGTTCGGTCGCATGAGCAGCGGATTGAGTGTCGTCGAAGAGATCATCGATGTGGAGACGGCCGACGGGCCGATGGCGGTGTCGGTCAAGTATCCGGATGATGGCCAGTGGCATCCGACGATCGCGGTGTTTCACGACGGCCCCGGCATGCGCGAGTCGAATCATGTGTTCAACCGGCGGCTGGCGGCCGAGGGCTATCGGGTCGTCATGCCAGACCTCTATCACCGGCATGGGCGAATGCTCGGGTGGGAGTCGAGCGAAGCGACCGAGGAGACGCGGGCGCAGACGATGAAGATGCTGATGTCGATGACCGACGACGAGATTCAGAGCGACATGGACGATGCGCTTGCGGCGATCGAACTCGGGGACGACGAGAAGCTGGGAACGATCGGGTTCTGCCTCGGGGCCCGCGCCATCTATCGCACGCTGATGCGGCTCCCCGAGCGGTTCGTGGTTGGCGCCACGTGGCATCCGTCGTTCCTGGCCGACGATGGCGATGATTCGCCGCACCTCACTGCCGCGAATCTCGCGCAGCCGGTGTATATCGGCATCGGCACGGCCGATCAGGTCCAATCGATCGAGATGCATCAGCCGTTCTTCGACGCTGTGGCGCCGCTCGCCCATGTGGAGGTCGAGATCTTCGAAGGCGCCGATCACGGATACACCTGGCCGTCGCACCCCAACTATCACGAGGTGGCGGCCACGACGTCGTGGGCGAAGACGACAGCGCTGTTTGCTGCGAACCTTCCGCAGGCTTGACAACGAATCGGGAACCAAGTCCCGACCGGCGTCGTCCAATGGGTATGGAACTCACACGACGAACCTTCGGCGGCCTTGCGCTCGGCGCTCTCCTCGCGGCCTGCGGCATGGATTCGAGTGAGCTCGACGTTGCGGACGCCGGCGACCCGACGCCAACCACTCCACCGACGAATGGTGAACCGCTGACGCTCCCGATGCGCGACGTCGCCGGAGGGGATCCTCGGATCGCCGGTGAGGCCATCTCCCGGCTGGCTGATCGTCTCTTCGCCGCGACACGCGACGACGCCAACCACACGATCTCTCCCATGAGCATCGCCGTCGCCGTGGCCATGCTCGAGCCCGGAACCTCTGGCGATGCCGTCGATGAACTCCGTGCTCTGTTCGGAATCGACGCCACTGACGTCGATGCGTTCCATCAGTCGATGGGTGCGCTCGAGGTGTTGCTCGAAGAGCTGCGCGAAGGCCTGACGTTCAGGCTTGCCAACTCGGCGTACATCCAACAAGGCTTTCCGTTCGAAGATGCGTACCTGCAGAAACTTGGAACGAGCTACGGCGCCGCCCTCGTCGAATCAGATTTTCGCAACGCGGCAGAAGCCGAACGAGCCTCGATCAACGAGTGGGTCGAGGAACAGACTGAGGGATTCATCACCGACCTGCTGCCGGAAGCGGCGATCCACTCCGCCACGGTGCTCGTGCTCGTGAATGCGTTGTACCTGCTTGCGACCTGGGAGACGGCCTTTGATCCCGAGCAGACAACGGAGCTGGACTTCACTCGGTTCGACGGATCGACCGTGACCGTCGAGATACTTCGTGGTTCGGCCGATGCAGCGTGGTCCGGCGAAGGATTCGTTGCCGGCGAGAAGCGGTACGACGGGGGCTTGGTGGCCCAGTTCGTTCTTCCCGACGAGGGTCGCTTCGACGAAGTGGCCGATCGGCTCGGCGACGTACTCGCGAACGGTCCCGAATCCGGTCGATTGGGCGGAGCCCTCTTTCTGCCCAAGTTCGAGACCCGGAGCAGCGCCGAGCTGATCGCGGCGCTGCGAACGAACGGTGTGGAAGCGATCTTCCAGCCTGGTGGCCTGGAGGGAATCTCGGCGGACGCGCTGCTGTCTGTTGACGGAGTGGTGCACCAGACATACGTCTCGTTTGATGAAGAGGGAACCGAGGCGGCCGCGGCAACCGCGATCACCACCCGAGCGGAGTCGATGTCTGCCACGCCCGAGGTGAACGTGATCCTTGATCGACCCTTCCTCTACCGAATCATCGACACGGAGACGAACGCCACGGTGTTCGTCGGTCAGATCGTCGACCCAACTGCCGGCTAACCCGACTGACCGCTCCCTGTCCGAAGTCGGTACCGAACGTCCACGACGGTCCGACCGATGACGTAGTCGACCTTCTTGATGCGCATGACCCTGACGTTGGCATCGAGCATCGACTCGAGGCGTTCGTGCAAGAGGGACTCGTCGGTGAACGCCTCGTTGAGGGTGATGACCTGATGGCGATAGTCGGCGAACAGCCGAGGGTGGTCGCCGAGGAACAGTGTGCCCACGATGATTGCGATGAACGTGGGGCTGATCCACGCCGGTTCGACCGTGACGCCGCCGAGCAGTCCCATGGCCAACGCGGCGAAGTAGTAGACGACTTCCTGCTGGTCGATCTCGGCCGAGCGCAGCCGGATGATGGACAGCACGCCGAACAACCCGAGCCCCAGCCCGGCGGCGACGTTGCTGTTGGCAAGCACCGTTGCAACAGCCATGACGCCGACGTTCACGCCGAGGAGCGCGACCGTGATGTCCGACCGTCGGTAGCGGGGCCAGTACACACCGAACACGAGCACCACGATCGCGACCATGTTGATGAGGAAGAGATACGGCTGCTCCACGAAGGGCCTTCCTTGCGGTCGTCGTGCGCTGACTTATCGGCGAGACCGAACGTAGTCGAGCGCTTCCTTCAACGCTTCGACCCGATTCGCCCAGGTCCCTGCGGCAAGGGCGTCGTCGTGGAGCTCATCGGCTTCGGTGGTGGCCTCGGTGATCTGCTCGACCCAGGTGTCGAGGAGTGCCTCGACGGTGTCCTCGGCCAGCGGTCCGTTCCAGAGGGCATCTTCGATCTCGGCGTACCGCGCTTCCTGTTCGGCAAATGCGGCGAACAGCGGGTCGCACGTCGCCGAGCGTTGGGGAAGTTGGAAGCCGGCGTATCCAAACGAATCGCAGTCGTTGGTGATCTCGCCGAGCTCGTCGGCGACCGGGGTCACCGGGTTCACGTCGGACACGAGGTTCTCGAAGGCGTTGTCGAGATCCCACGGGACAAGGTGGAGGGTCGGTCCGGAGGGGTCTTCGTACCAGTAGAAGTTGTGGGGCTCGCAGCTGTCGCCGAAGCAGTACCAGTGGAACGGCCCGTCGTCGTGGCGGATGGCTCGGTCGACGACGACGTGCGCCATCGTCGCGTCGAGGTCCATCCAATCGTCGAGGACTCGTTCGGTGTTGCCGGTGGCGAGGAGCTCCTCGGCGAAGGTCGTGGTGAGGGTGGCGACAGGCGAGTCGTCCTCGTTGGTGCGCAGCGATGCGATCAGCTCGTCGGCATCACGAACGGATCCGTCGGGGTCGAACGGCCAGACCTCCTTGTAGAGGTTGCCGGTGCCGTCCGGGAAGTTGTGGCGGGTGAACCGGCCGTCGATCTGTTCCGTGAGTGCGTAGAGACCGGAGAACTCGCCGTTGATGAGGAGCCGAGCGTGCACGGATCGTGGCGCGGCAACACCCATCTCGCGGAAGAGGTGGTAGCCGAGGCGTTCGTGCAGCTGGCTGGGGTCCAGGTTCATGGAGTGGAACTGCAGCTTGCGAACGCCGTAGAACTCGCGGTCCGGATCGTCCCAGTTGATCTTCACCTTCATCGAGAGCTTCGTGCAGGTCTTCTCGCCCGATGGGTTGAAGAGGTCCGAGCCGTCGACACAACCAACGAACGCGCCGATCGATCCCTTGTACCGAATGCCGACCGGTTCGATGGTTTCGCCAAGGAAGGTGAGGGACCCTTCGACGTACTGCTCGGCAGTGGGGTCGGCGTCGATCTCGGCGAGCGACTCCTCGGACAGGTTCAGTTCGAAGGTGTGGAGCGTGTCCTGGTCGAACAGGACATCCGAGCTGCCGTCCACCCAGGCGGCGTCGGGCTGCTCGGCCGGCGGTTCCGCGGAACCGGCCGTGGTAGTCGTCGGCGTCTCCTCAGTCGGAGGCGCGGCGGTGGTGGTGGTGCTGCAAGCGGCGGCCACGAGGAGCAGTGCAACCAAGGCCGCCGTCGCTGAGAACGGAGCTCGCGCACAAACCTGCATGAGTTCAGAGTAGTGAAGCTGCGGCTCAGCCGAGTTCGGCCGCCCATGCGTTGGCCGGTCCGCGCCAGATTCGGAGGAGCACCAATGAGGCCATGACCGAGGCGCCGGCCCCGCCGAGAAGCAGCGGTCGGTCGCCGATGGCGATCCCGTAGCCGGCCCAGATCACGGCCTCGCCAAGGGCGAGAACCCAGGTGGTGGTGGAGATGCCCGAGACGGTGGGGGAGGTCCAGGCGGACCAGGCTGCGGGAGCGAATTGCACGGTGAAGAGCGCAGCCAGGGTCAGGCCGAGTGCGGTGACCTGGCCGATGGCAGCTGCCCAGCCGAGCACGTTCAGTACGAGAAGGGCCGTGGTGTTGGCACGGCTGAACTGCGCAGGGTCGAGTCGTCGGGCGCCCGCGGCCATTGCCAGGTAGAGGGCGAGGCCGCCGACCGACACGCCGAAGATGCCCCACACGCCACTGGTCCATGCGTAGATCAGCCAGCCTGCGTTGACGCCGAGACCCATGCCGATCCATTCGGGTGAGACGCCGGCAAGGTCACCTCGTCGGACGATGCGCACGGTCTGGGGAATGAGCATCCCGACGCCGAGAACATTGGCGAGGACGACGGCGACGGTGAGGAGCAGCGTGGTCAGATCCATGCAGAAAAGGGTAGAAAGTCCTGTCACAGCCCGGTTGCGTTTCTTGCGATGTTACGCAAGATTCTTGCGCTGATGGAGGCGGGTCGGCATGCTGGTTGCATGGACCAGATCGACCGTTCGCTCCTCAACGAGCTGCAGCAGGATGCGGACCGATCACTTGATGATCTCGGCGAGCTCGTGGGCCTGTCGGCGTCTGCGGTGCAGCGGCGCATCAGCCGGATGAAGGCCGATGGCACGATCACCCGCGTGGTGGCCGAGGTCGACCCGATCAAGGTGGGTCTTCCGGTGACGATCGTGACGACGGTGCGGTTCGAGCGAGACGGCTACGACCACACCCGTGACCTGATCGACAAGCTGCAGGCGCGGCCCGAGGTGCAGATGCTGCAGATGGTCACCGGTCAGTACGACCTGCTCATCGTGAGCGTGGTCGGCGACCTGGCCGACTACTCGGCCGGTGTGCTGGTGGACATCGAGGGCGAACCCAACGTCTCACGCATCGAGACGAACGTGAGCCTGTGGTCGATCAAGTCGACAAAGGCGCTGCCGGTCCTCGGCTGACAGGGGTATCAACTCGTTCTACTCAGCTGGGCCAAACGCCTCGGTGTAGTAGTCGATGACTTCGTTGATCTCTTCGGTCGTCAGTCGTTCGCCGAACGCTGGCATGCCGTCGCCACCTTCGACGATCTGCTGGAACTCGACCTCTCGGTTGGCGTGAGTTGCGAGGTGGTGAACGAGCGAGGGTCCGCGCCCGCCTGTGCCGTCCTGACCATGGCAGCTCGCGCATCGTTGGTCGTAGATGGTCATGCCATCAAGCGGCGGAGGTTCAGTTGTGGTTGTCGTCGTAGTCGTGGTTGGCGCGGTGGTTGCGACCGTCGTCGTGGTTGACGCGATGGTCGTGGTTGTGGGAGCGGTCGATGTGGTGGCCACGGCCGCTTCCTCGACCGGCTCATCTGCGTTGCCACAACCAGCGAGAACCGTGGCGATGATCAGCGCGCCACCACAGAGACGAATGCGGAAGTCCATCTCCAATTCTGTACCCGGATGTACATGACGGATGGGGATCCCGATTGAGAGAACGCGGCGATCAGTCGAAGAGGGCGAGGACCTCGTTGTCGGAACTCCGTCGTGCGGTTGTTGCCGCGTCGACCGAATTGGCGGCACCACCGAACTCCTCGATTCCGAGCGCTTCGCGGGTATCGGCGGTGAAGGAGAGCATCGACGGGTCGAGTTGAATGCCGGTGCCGTCGGCTACCCGAACGAGGCCGTTGAACGCAGCGACCGTGGCCGCAGCTTCGAGCACGCCCTCGTCTCCGGCAACGGCGCGGAGAGCTTCACGCATGGCAGGCAGGTCGAGCGATCGGTGGTTGGCGGCCGTGGCGAACGCCAGCAGCTCAACCCCATGGGGGACGCCGGCGTCACCATCGAGGTTGGAGTCCATCGCCACGTCGAGTTCCACCTCGTACCCGTACGTCTCGCCACTCACACTGAGCAGCATCGTGTGGGCGGTCGTTCAATAGAAGCACTCGAGCTCGGCGGTGGTGCGGGCGGCCACCAGCTCGACCTGCGGCCGGTTCAGGGCCCGATCCCACGTGAGGTTTCCGAATTCCATACCCCGGGAGTAGAGACCGTCGACGACGCCCCGCCAGGCACGGTTCGTCACCGGTACGAGGGAGAGGGTTCGGCTCACGTTCGCGTTCTGGGCTTCGAGCGTCTGTGGGACCCATGCGCCGACGTCGCCCACATCGGTCGGGCGCTCCTGGGCGGGTGCGCCGTCGACCGATGGAGGGATCGCAGCTTCGCCGTCACCGATGGCGTGGTCGAACGCATCGACTGCCGCGGCGGTTGCGGCGATGCCCACGAGCTCGGTGTATTTGGCGTCGCCCAGAACGGCCATCATCTCGTCGGCCCATGCACGGGTGAGCCGTCCCGGGTCGCTACTGACGCGATGCACGACCTCGACTGCTTCGGCCGACAGCTCGTCGGTGGCCGAGTGTGCCCCGTCGACGGCGGCGGGGGAAATCGCCGCCTTGCGAGCCTGGTCCAGTTCGTTGGAACGAGCATCGCGGCATTCGATCCATGCGGCCCGCCGCTGTGCTCCGGTGAGCCAGTCGCCCGGCCCGACGAGCGCTGCCCGAGCGAACTCGATCGCCGACCGAACACGATGCGAAGCGTTGTCGTCCATGACGTCAGTCTTCCAGCGAAGTCCGGTCGGCGAAAGTGCTCGTCGATTCTCAGGCGGTGGCGACCGCCGCGGCCTGGGAGCTCACGACTCGCGTGTGCTGAGTTCCACGATCTCGATGGCGATTGCTTCGGGCGATTCCCAGGTCAGCCCGTGGCCGATGCCGGGCAGCCGAACGAGTTTGGACCCAGCGATGCCGGCGTGCAGATCTTCGGTGTGGAAGGCCGGAGTGGTCTTGTCCTTCTCGCCGACGAGCACGGTGGTCGGAATGTTGATCTCACCGAGGCGGTCGTAGCGGTTCTCTTCGACCATCGCCTGCAGGATTGGGATGAGGTTGGGGTGGTCGGCCGCAAGGAAGGTCGGGATGAATGCGTCGACCATGCCCGGCTGGAAGTCGTCGCCGATGAGGCTCTTCGTGAATGCGGTGGCGATCGGGCCGACGCTGACCAGCCGCTGCAACACGCCGGACTTGATCATCGGGATCTGGAGCTTGTTCTGCGGATTCTTCCGACTGACGTCACCAGCGAACGTGCCCATGAGCAGGAGCGAGCCGACCCGCTTCACCGCATCGGCTGGGCCGTCGGTCAGGAACGCCACCGAGATGAAGCCACCCATCGAGTGGCCGACGAGGGTGGCGTTGTTGAGGTCGTATGCCTCGAGGATGGTGCCATAGTCAGCGGCCATCTGTGCGGAGCCGACGCCGGTCGAGCCGATGGTTGACCGGCCATGACCGCGCTGGTCGAATGCGACCGCACGCAGTCCGTGCTCGGCCAGCATCGGAGCAACCAGATTCCATCCGTTCGCATCGCCAGCAAAGCCATGGGCGAGTAGCACGGACCGATCGCCCGAGCCGATCGAAACGGTTCGGAGCTTGGCGCCGTCTGCTGTCTCGACCGTGCGCTCCTCGCCGCCGAGTGGCGTGGTGTAGTCGTGTGTTCCCATGGTGATCTCCCGGCGTCCGTTGCTCGGGAGCCTAGAACACGTCAGAGATTGGCAAGGATGCCGATGGCGGCGATGGCCATGCCCGGAGCCATTGCGAAGGTGCTTGCCGAGTTGATCATCCAACCCGGGGACTTCTCCGCGAACTGGTCTCGCGTCTTCGTCACCCAGTTGAGGGTGGCGCCGGTCGCCTGCATGGCGGAGCCGACCACGAGCAACGTCGCCCCAATCGTCGCCCAACCCGACTCGAAGCCGACAGCACCCACAGCGAAGGCAAGGCCGAAGTGCATGCTCGACTGCATGAGCACTTCCACGTGCGCCATGGCCAGCGTCCGAATGTCGGGTTGGTTGGCGCGCAGCATGCCGAGGATGATGCCGAGCACCATCCCGACCGCAAGAATGATGGTGCCGTACGCCAGGAACAGTTGTTGTGCGGTGCTCATGAATCCACTCTAGTCTCCATTTGGCACAGCGTGCCATAACGGCACAATGTGCCAAGACGATGCCTCGACTGACTGAAACCCGACAGCGACAAACCCGACGTGCTCTCGCCGATGCCGCCATCGAGCTCTTCACCGAGCGCGGCTACGCCGAAGTGACGATGGAAGAAGTCGCCGACGCGGCCGGCGTGTCCCGGCGCACCGCATACCGTCACTTCCCGAACAAGTACGACCTGGTTTTCGACCACACCGAACGATGGCTCGAACGATTCGAAGCGGTCGTCGCCACCCGCGAGGCCGACGAATCGACGCGATCCATCATCCGCCGCGGTGTCCTCGCCGTGGCCGAGGAGATCGACGCAACTGCGGACGACGTGCTGGCGGCATGGAACGTCTTCGTCGGCCACGAGACACTGCGGGGTCGAAACGCCCGAGCGCAGGAAATGTGGTTGTTGGCGCACGCCGGCCTGCTGTCGGCGGATCTTCCCGAACCGGATGACGCCCTGGAAGTCATGACGGTGGCAGGAGCGCTGGTGGCGATGACCAACGCACTCTGCTTCACCTGGGCGGCGGGCCGACCATCGTCGAACATGGTGGAGCTCACCGAGCAGGCCCTCGAGATCCTGGACCCGCTCTGGCCGGCGGCGTCCCGATGAACCGTCAGCTCTCGTTGATCCGGGGCAGGTCGTAGGGCGGCGGATCCTCGGGCTCGCACAACAACATGTACGGGGCGAGCTCGCACGCTTCGGCGATGATGTCGAAGTCACGCCGTTCGATGCGATTCACCCGGAAGCACGAGGTGCCATCGCCCGCCTCGCACGCCGCCCGGATGTCCTCCTCAAAGAACGAATCGCAGTGCCCGTTCAACGAGTCGTCGTAGTAGACGGTGGTATCGCTTATGTCGATGTCATTGAGGCGCCTGTAGTAGTTGGCCAACCGGCCGACCTCGCCAACACCAGCACCTTGCCGCAGTTCGTCGATTGTCGTCACCCCGGGTTCGAAGAGACCTGGAATTCTCTGCGGCACGTAGTCGAGCCCGTCGGGTGTCGAGCTGATGGAGTCGGTCGAGATTGCATCGAGGAGACTCTGTTGTGCAGGAGACAGCTCCGCGCCAGCCCGTATCTGAGACTGCATGAGCTCAAAGTCCTCCTTGAGCAAGAGTTGAGTTGGAAGCCCTACCGCTTGCACGCCGCACGCGATCGAGAAGCCAAAGTCAGTCTCCGGAACCGTGAACTGTGGTTCTGAGCCACAACCAGTCGCCACTAGAGCCAAGATCGAGAGGACTGTCCGAAAGATCGTCACGACCCGGACACAATACCGTCGTGGGTTCTACTGAACCCCTCACCGATCACCCGCAATGGGTGGCCAAGCCCAATTTCATCGTGGGTGAGTCGGGCGGCGATCTCGCCGAGCTCTTCTCGGATTGCGGGGTCGGCGGTGGCCAGGTCGGCGTGGGTGGTGACGCCGGTTTCGTAGTGGGGGGCGAGAATCGGGTTGGAGCGGATGGCATCGTCCAGCGCCAGAGCGATGTCGGAAGGCGTGCCCGCCTCGAACTCGGAACGCATGCGTTCGAACTCGACGGCGAGGAGGAGTCGGTTGTTGTTGAACTGCCCGTCCTGGCGGATGTCGGCACCGGCGAAGGTGGCTTCCCGCACGGTCGTGGGGTTCTCGAACTCGGGTCCATCGCCGCGCACCAGGTCCTGCAGTTCGGCTTCGGGGTCGTATCCGGCGGCGCCGGCCCAATCGTTGATCTTGTCGTAGCCGGTGAGGCCGAGAGCGATGGCGCTGCCGACGACCGGCAGCTTTCGGCCGACCTGACGGATGCCGAAGTCGAAGGCACCCCAGATCTTGTCGGCCTCGTCGTTGAACTCGGCGATCGCGGCCGCCTGTGCGTGGGCCTCCTGGATGCCGGCACGCGTCAGCCCATTCACCACGACGCCACCGAGTTCGCCGGCGTTGATGTGCGCCTCGGTCGAGTTGTCTTCGAGGAGCAGGTCGCGTCGGGCGAGTTCGGCGGCGGTGCCGATGGTCAGCTGTGCCGTGGGGTCCCGGAACAGCACACCGAGGACGAGGCTGAGCTGGTTGGCGCTGATGCGCACGCCGCCATCGAACGAGGGGACGGTGGCGCCGGGGAGGAGGCGATGATGGTCTTGCTCGTCGGCGTTGTACTCGGAGCGCAGGATCTGCGGCAGTGAATAGGTGACGATTTCGGTGAAGGCGGCAACCCGGCCGGGGTCGTAGCCGTCGGTGCCGAGGTCGACGCTGCGTTCCTCGGCGGCGATGGCGGCCAGGAGTTGCCCGGTGGCTTCGAGCGCCTGACCTGCACGGAACAGGTTGATGGGTACGCCGGCCACGATCGCTTCGGCCTGTGCGTCGAGCGTTCCCGCGACGGCGAGCGGCGCGAGCGGGTTGGGCTGGTCGCCGAGGTCGATGGAGCGTCCGGCGATGATTTGGGCGCCGGTGCGTCCGTTGTCGGTGGTGGCGAGGATGGCTTGGGCGGCGAACGCGGGGTTCTCGGTGGCGGACCGCAGGAGGATGTCGGCGGCTGCTGCGGCGCTGATCGGATCGGGGCTGACGTCCCAGCGGTCGTCGTCGACCGTGACGGTTCCCGGCCCGTCCACGTGGCGTTGGCCGTCCATGATCTCCAGGCCGACGATTGCGAGATGGACTCGCTGGTCCCAGCGGATCGGCTCCGTCGTGTCGAAGAGGCGGATCCACGCTTGGTCGACCTGGTCGCCGTTGATGCCGTGGGCGCTGAGCTCGGCGAACCAGATCATGTCCAGCAGGGGTCGTCCGTCGAGCCCGTTGGCGTTGGAGGCGATGGCGATCGAATCGGCGAGCGTCCGATGGAGGGCGGCGGGGTCGGCCTGCGGTGGGCCGAACGCGATCACTTCGGCCATGCCGGCCACGGCCAGGGTTTCGGAGAGCTGGAGGGTGGCGGCGGGGCCGAGGTCGGCGAAGAAGCGGGCGAGCCACACCTCGTCGTAACGGGCCGATCTGAGCGCGGCCATGAGCTCGACGTAGTCGTCGAGGTGGCGTTCGAGCGGTTCGACTTCGGGTCCGTCGGTGAGCGACTGGGCAAGGGCCACGGCGTCGGCCACGGGCATGGTTGCGGCTGGCCGTTGAGCAGGGAGCAGGTCGACCAGTTGGCTGCCCTGCAGGAACGCTCGGTCGGATGTTTCGAGGTAGTCGATGCGCCAGGCGAGGTCGGCTTCGTCGTGGCGCAGGTCGGCGCTGAGGTCGGCGAGTTGTGCGACGGTCCAGTACGGCACGAGCCGGCTGGTGAGTGTGCCGGCTTCGCGCATGTGGCGGGTGAGCTCGTTGGTGAGCGCATCCAACCGCGCCGCCGCTGCCACGTGTTCGGCCGCCAGCCCGTGTGCCTGTTCGATGTGCATCGCCACCCGCTGCGCCACTGCGAGCCTCCTTCGCTTCAAGTACTTTCAGTGCATTTCGTTGCTTACAGTATTCTGTTGTATCTCATCAGTCAACGTGGAGCGGCTCGGTGCCCTTCGTCTGGGGTGTGGGTGTGGGGCCGGCCTGAGTGAGGACGGCGATGGCGAGGAGGTTGAGAAGCCCGGCTGCCAGGAACGAGGCCCGGTAGTCGATGACGTCTCGCAGGCCGCCGAACATGAGCGGACCGATGGCGACGCCGACCGTGGTCACGAGCTGGCTGAGTGAGTAGATCTGCGAGTTGTGCTTCACGCCGAACGCCTCGACGAGGAGGAGCGGCTGGAGCATGAGCAGGTTGCCGACACTGAGGCCGAGCAGCGCACTGGCGATGAGGAGCAGCGTTTGGGTATCGGCGAGGGCGAGGAACAGGAGTGCGCTCGCCTGGACGACGATGAGAAGTGCGGTGAGCTGCCGGACGGGCACGCGTGTGGCGATGACGCCACCGGCGAGTCGACCGACGACACTCGCCAACGCCAGGACAGAAAGCGCGAGAGCGCCGGCGGGTCGGTCCACGCGTTCGGTGACGAGGCTGGCGAGGTGGGCCAGCGCACCGACCTGGGCGAGAAACACGAGCGCGTAGACGACGGCGAGGGCCTGGAAGTAGCGGCTGGCTTTGGCGACTGCGAAGTCGGTGCCGGTGAGCGCCACCGGCTGGGCCGGGGTGGGGTCGCCGTCGGGTTCGAGTCCCTTGTCTGCCGGCTGACTTCGGATCAGCAGCGCGGTGAGTGGGACGACGCCGATGAACCAGGCGGCGGCAAGAAGTGGGCCGGCGCCGGACAGGTTGCGGTCGTCGATCAGGTTGGAGGCGACGGGTGTGAAGAGGATGCCGCCAGCTGAGAGGCCGGAGGAGGCGATGGACAGTGCGACGGAGCGGCGGCGGTTGAACCATCGGGCGACGAGGGTGACGCCGGGGACGAGTCCCGCGAGCGCAAAGGACGCGCCGAAGAATGCGAAGAACACGTAGAGCTCGGCGACGGAGTCGACCCATCTGAGGGAGAAGAGTGTGGCGGCGCCGAGCGTTCCGCCGCCGAGGTAGAAGGTGCGGAGGTCGACTCGGTCCATGTAGCTGGACAATGCGAATCCGGTGAGGCCGGCGACGGTGAAGAAGAGAGTGGGACCGAAGGACACGGCGCTGACGGAGGCGTCGAGTTCGTCGCGTGCGGCAACGAGGATGACGGCTGCGTTGTAGAAGCCGAGCCCGGAGGTGACCATCAGCGAGAGGAAGACGACGGCGACGATGACCCAGCCGTAGAACACGCCGCTTCTGGATGGGGCGGAGGCGGCGGGTACGGTCACCCGTTCGACGGTAGCGGTGTGCTGGCCGGTCTGGTTGCCCGAGCTGTGGCTGGTCGGGCGAAAGTGGTATCTATTGGGTACCTATATGTCGTTCGGGTGCCTTCTTGCCAATGGGTACGGCACCCGTGATGATCATGACATGAACGAACTTGTTGTCAATCCATTGGAGCGGGCACGTGCGCTCGAGCTGCCGTCTCGTGACGAGATGTTGCGCCGGGATCCGTCCGTCCAGCAGTTCTGGTTGGTGAACCGCGAACTCCTCGAAGCGGCCTGGGTCGAGTGGGAGTCTGAGGTGCGCGATCGCGTCGGCACGCTGGACGATTCGCTGATCGACTCGAAGTTGCGGGCGGCGGTGAACGCGGCGTGGGCGGACCCGACGCAGGAGTCGGCCGTGCGTGAACTGTGGGACGAGGTCGCCTCTGGTGTCTACGAGGCGCAGTTCTTCGCTCGGGATCGGCTGGCCGACCTCCGCACGTATTTCGATGCGGTAGCAGACGCCGACATTCCGCTTCGGCCGCCGTACGGCATCGTGTTGAATCGGCGGGGATTCATGTTGGACCGTCGGTCCGAAGGATCCCTCGGCGCACCCGAGTTCCAGGCCTTCTACCAGCAGATCCTCGACCGCTACATGCGTCCGATCTCCCGCCTCCTCTATCCGGAGGTGTTCCGCTTCGACACGCAGACGTTCGGGTTCTCGATCCACTACCAGCCGACGACGGACACGTCGATCCGCCCGCACACGGATGCTTCCTCGGTCACGTTGAACATCAACATGAATCTGCTGGAAGAGACGTTCGCCGGGTCGACCGTGGATTTCTTCGACGAGCCGACGCAGACGACGATCCCGCTGTCGTTCACGCCGGGTTCGGCGATGATCCATCGAGGGCATGCGCCGCACATGGCGCAGCCGATCACGGCCGGCGAGCGGTCGAACCTGGTCCTGTGGCTCTACGGCGACGGCATGCAGATCCCGCGCCCGGGCGCACCGGCACCCGAGGTCTCGCCGCAGGAGCGCTGGACCCAGCCGGACGCCCCAGCCGACAACGTCGCCCCCTTCTGACCAGTCCAACCCGAAAGGGGCCTGGCACCTTTTGACCCAAAAGGTGCCAGGCCCCATCGGGCGCCCAAGGTGCCAGGCACGATTGGGTACCCAAGGTGCGAGGCACGATTGGCCGGCCGAAGGTCTATGCGAAGTCGTCCTGGCCGGCGACGATCACGTGGTGGCTCTCCGAGCCGGCGTGGCGTGCGGCGAGGAACGGCGCATATTCGGGGTCGTTGACGAACGCGAGGGCGGCTTCCTTCGACGGCCATTCGAGGATCACTCGCAGGCCGACGTCGGGACCCTCCCCTTCAACCCGCTCGTGGGTCAGCGTTCGGGCCAGGTACTTGCCGCCGTGGCCGGCGATGATCTTGCCCACCGGCTCGAGGTAGCCGGGGATCCACGCATCGTCGGTCGGGGTCACTTCCAGTACTGAGTAGTACGTCATCTCTGTTCTCCTTCTTGTCGT
>CALBVR010000387.1 GCA_937969565.1 uncultured Acidimicrobiales bacterium
AGCCGTCTGTTCGATCGCAACGACCTGGGTCGCGGCGAGAACCGTGACATGCGAGAAGCACTCATCGAACTCAGCCGGCCGGGCGGAATCCTCGATGCCAATGATCCGCTCGAGGTGGGCCCGATTCGGCTCATCACCGAACCCGAGCTCTCCCCGAACAACGTCGACAACCCGAACCATCCCGCAGGCACCACGTTCTACGGCCAGTTCCTCGACCACGACCTGACCCGTGACGTCGGCTCCCGCCTCGGCCGACCGACCCCCCTGCGACGCAGCACGAACCTGCGGACCGCCCGATTCGATCTCGACTCCGTCTACGGCGGTGGGCCCGGCGAATCGCCCGACCTCTACGAGGACGACGACCTGCACTTCCGGGTCGAGTCCGGCGGCCTCTTCGAGGACCTCCCCCGCGATGAGGACAACCAGGCGATCATCGCCGACCCCCGCAACGACGAGAACCTCATGATCTCCGGCCTGCAGGTGGCCTTCCTCAAGTTCCACAACGCGGTGATCGACCGTGTCCTCGCCGGCTCCCTGGACGGTACGGCGGCCTTCGCCGAAGCGAACCGGCTGGTTCGCTGGCATCACCAGTGGATGACGCTGCACGAGTACCTTCCCCTCGTGGTCGGCCAGGAGATGGTCGACGACATCCTCGCCAACGGCCGCCGCCACTTCACCGACGACCGCCCCCGCATCCCGGTCGAGTTTCAGACCTCGGCCTACCGCTTCGGCCACTCCCTCGTGCGCCCCAGCTACCGGGCGAACCTCGCCGGCGACAACGGCGAACCGTTCTTCGGATTCGTGTTCGACCCCGAGACGTTCGGTGACGATGATCCCGACGACTTCACCGGTGGCCATCGGGCCCCACGCCGCTTCATCGGCTGGCAGACGTTCTTCGACTTCGAGGACGGCGAGGTGAAGAACGCCAAACGCATCGACACCAAGATCTCGACGCCCCTGTTCCGACTTCCCGCCAGCGCCATCGGGGCGGACCGGGGCGAGGACATCGGCCCGACCTCGCTCGCAACCCGCAACCTGCTGCGCCACCTCACCTGGGAGATCCCCACCGGGCAGGAGGTCGCCGAGGAAATGAACGCGGACCGCCTGAGCAACGCCGACCTTTCGCTCTTCGACGGGTTCGGCGCCGACCTCGCCGACGAGACCCCGCTGTGGCTCTACGTCCTGCAGGAGGCTGCCGTCATGCATGACGGCCTGCACCTCGGTCCGGTCGGTGGGCGCATCGTCGCCGAGGTCTTCATCGGTCTGCTGCAGATGGACACCGAGTCCTTCCTGTCGGCCCAGCCGGACTGGCGGCCGACGCTGCCGACCCGCTCGGGCGACGACGACTTCCGCATGGTCGACATGTTGACCCTGGCCGGCGTCGATCCGGATTCCCGCGGCCAGTAGCCGCCGATCGCAACGAAGCACCCGAGCGGCGGGTAAGACTGGAGACCGTGGACATGGGAACACCATTGATTCTGATCGCCGAGGACGACCCGGAGGTCCGACAGGCGCTGGAGCGCATCCTCTCTTTCGAGGGCTACCAGCACGTGTCGGCCAACGACGGGGCAGCGGCCCTCGAGGCGATCAAGGAACACGAGCCGTCGATGATCATCCTCGACGTGATGATGCCGTTCGTCGACGGACTCGAAGTGTGTCGGACCATTCGCAGCCGCGGCGACCGCACACCGGTGCTCATGCTCACGGCCCGCGAGGAGATCCCCGACCGGGTCGCCGGTCTCGACGCCGGCGCCGACGACTACGTCGCCAAGCCATTTGCGCTCGATGAGCTCCTGGCCCGCATCCGCGCACTGCTGCGCCGAGCCGAGCCGGAAGGAACGGACGACGTCATCGAAGCGCTCGACCTCCGGATCGACTTCGGCCGCCGGCAGGCGGCCCGCGGCGGCCGAATCCTCGATCTCACGAAGATGGAGTTCGAGCTTCTCGACCTTCTCGTTCGCAACGCCGGCATCGTGCTCGAACGCTCGACGATGTACGAGCGGGTCTGGGGTTACGACTTCGGCGACGACTCCAAGTCGCTCGACGTCCACATCAGCTATCTCCGACGCAAGCTCGAAGAGGCGGATGAGCCACGAATCATCCAGACGGTTCGTGGTGTCGGCTACGTCCTGCGTGACCGGTGAGCCTCCGCACCCGCCTGGCCATCGTGACGAGCCTGCTCGTCGTGCTCGGCGTGACCATCACCGGCGCGGCGAGTTGGATCTCCACCCGCGCGGAGCTGACCGATCAGGTCGACACCTTCCTGCAGACCAGATCGGAACAGTTCGCTGACGAGCTCGGTGACGCCCGCCGGGACGACAACCAACCGATTCCGCTGCCGAACGAGCGCGGCCTGGTGTTCCAGCGGCTGACGAGAAACGGCGGCGTGATCGACACGTCGTCGGGCAACAACCAGGTCCGGGTCGACGAACTCCCCGTCCGCGAAGACGACCTCGAAGTGCTCCGCGACGGTGGGGTCTCCCGCATTCGAAAGGTGAAGGTCGACGGCGTCGAACTGCGCATGATCACTCGGGAGATCGAGGGCGGCCGCGACCACCGGGGCGCCATCCAGGTCGCCGCCTACATGGACGACACCAACGGCGCCCTCGCCGGCCTGCTGCGCCGCATCCTCCTCATCGGCGCGCTTCTCACCCTGCTCGCCGCCGCGGCCGGCTGGCTTGTCGCCCGGACGACGACTCGGCCGCTCCGCAAACTCACCGCGACGGCAGAAGAGGTCTCGGCCACCCAGGACCTGACCACGGCAGTCGACGTCGAACGGTCCGACGAGGTCGGCAGCCTTGCCCAGAGCTTCCGCTCGATGCTCGACGCGCTGCGCCGCAGCCGCGAACAACAGCAGCGACTGATTCAGGATGCCGCCCACGAAGTGCGCACCCCGCTCACGACCCTTCGGGCCAACATCGAACTGCTCGAACGAGCTCCCGACATCGGCGAGCCGCACCGATCCGAGCTGCTCGGAAGCCTTCGAAGCGAATTCGAAGCGTTGACCAACCTGTTCAACGAAGTCGTCGAACTCGCGATCGGTGAACGCGACGAGGCCCCGTTCGACGTCATCGAGCTCGACGACCCGGCCGACCGCGCCGCCCGCATCTTCACCAGCCGCACCGGCCGCACGCTGCACACGACGTGGGAGGGCGACACAATCAGCGGCAACGCTGAGCTTCTGGAGCGGGCCATCAGCAACCTGCTCAACAACGCCCACAAGTACTCGCCGAGCGACCAGCCCGTCGAACTCGAGGTTCGGGGTCGACGGGTGACCGTACGGGATCACGGCCCTGGCATCCCGGCACACGAACGCGAGCTCGTGTTCGACCGCTTCTACCGGTCCGACGAGGCTCGGGCGATGAGCGGCTCGGGCCTCGGGCTCGCCATCGTCAAACAGATCGCGGAACGGCACGGCGGCACCGTCTTCGTGGGCGACGCCCCCGATGGCGGCGCCGAAGTCGGATTCCAGCTGTAGCGACCGGGCGGCCGCCACCGATCAGTCGGGAGCGATGACGCCCTTCTGGGACGTGATGCGCTGGTAGACCTCCGGCCGCCGATAGCGGGCGAAGTCGAACAGTGTCTCCTTGTACTGGGCACACCAATCGAGGTTGCAATCCGCAACCACGAGCTCGTCCCCGGTGGTGACCGCCTGGGCCACGATCTGGCCCGACGGGGCGATGATCGCCGACTGCGCCAACGACTCCACCCCCTCCTCGGTTCCACCTTTGGCGACGCCGACCACCCACGTACCGTTCTGGTACGCACCGGCCTGCATGCACAGGTGATTGTGGAACCCCTGCAGCGCGTTCTGCCCCGGGTCTGGTGCGTAGTGGATGGGTGTGTTGTAGCCGATCATGATGAGCTCCACCCCCTGCAGCCCCATCTCCCGATAGGTCTCAGGCCACCGGCGATCGTTGCAGGTCGCCATGCCGACGATGCCGTCGAACGCCCGATGCACCGGGAACCCCTCGTCGGACTCCTGGAAGTAACGCCGTTCGAGATGTTGGAACGGACGCCACGGCTCATCGTTCTCGTGGCCGGGAATGTGTACCTTCCGGAAGCGAGCAACGGTGCTGCCGTCACGTTCGACGAGAATCGTCGTGTTGAACCGTTCGCCCTCGGGTGTGAGCTCCGCGTAGCCGATCGCGAAGCCGACGCCATTCGCCTTCGCCGCGTCGAAGAGCGGCTGCGTCTCGGCCGACGGCATCTCCGTCTCGTAGTAGTGATCGTGGCCGGCGATGTCCTCGGTGAACCACCGCGGGAAGAACGTCGTCAGCGCCAGCTCGGGGTAGACGACGAGCTCCACTCCCCGACCCGCCGCCTCCTCCATCAGCGCCACCAGCCGAGCCACCACGGCCGATCGGGACTCGTCCTTCGCGATCGGCCCAAGCTGCGCGGCAGCGACTCTCAACATGCGCGGTGATGTGGTCAACGAAGGTCCTCCGAGATGGGCGAGTTGTACAAAGTGTAAACCCCCACGGTGGCCCCGCCCGCCGTGGATATCCTCATGAGCGATGGCGGTTAAGTAGGCGATCGCCCGGGCCGATGGAGTCCCCATGAGTGATGCATTGATCGATGACCTCGGCGACTGGCGCGCCGACGAAGAACTCGCCGAGGCGATGATCCCGATTCTCGGTCGGCTCTATCGCGAACACGACGTGATCGTGTACATCTTCGGCCGCAAGCTGATTCGCAGCTCGATCGACATCATCAAGGCGCACCGATATGCCCGGCAGTACATCGGCGACGAGATCGCCGTCAGCGACAGCTTCCCGCTGCTCCAGGCCCTCAACGCCCTCCCCCTCGACTCCGCCAAGATCGACCTCGGCAAACTGACGGTCGCTTGGCTCGAAGCGCAAGCCGACGGCGCCTCCGACATCGACGCGTTCGTCGCCGATCAGCTCAGCTCGATCACCACCGGCCAAGGTCGCCTGCTCACCGAGCCAACGGACGTCGTGCTCTACGGGTTCGGTCGGATCGGCCGCCTCCTTGCTCGCATCATGATCGACCGGACCGGCAGCGGCTCGAAGCTTCGCCTTCGGGCCATCGTGCTCCGCCCGGGCAAGGATGGCGATGTCGAGAAGCGCGCGAGCCTGCTGCGCCGGGATTCCATCCACGGCCCCTTCAACGGCACGATCGTCGCCGACACCGACAACTCGCAGATCATCGCCAACGGCAACCCGATCAAGCTGATCTATGCCAAGAACCCGGACGACATCGACTACACCGAGTACGGGATCAACAACGCCATCGTCGTCGACAACACCGGCATGTGGCGTGACGCCGACGGGCTCGGTCAGCACCTCAAGAGCAACGGCGTCGCCCGGGTCCTCCTCACCGCCCCCGGCAAGGGCGAGGTCAAGAACATCATCTACGGCGTCAACAACGAAACCATCCGAGACGACGACAACGTCGTGTCCGCCGCCAGCTGCACGACAAACGCCATCGTTCCGACGCTGAAGGTCGTCAACGACACATTCGGCATCGAGAACGGCCACCTCGAAACGGTGCACGCGTTCACGAACGACCAGAACCTGACGGACAACTTTCACAAGGCGTCGCGTCGCGGACGCGCCGCTCCGCTCAACATGGTCATCACGGAGACCGGTGCGGCAACCGCCGTAGCGAAGGCGCTTCCGGAGCTCGACGGCAGGCTCACCGGCAACGCCATCCGCGTGCCGATCCCGAACGTGTCACTGGCGATCCTGAACCTGAACCTGCAGAAGGAAACGACGAAGGACGAGCTGAACGCGATGCTGCGTGAAGCATCGTTGAGCGTCGACCTCGGCGAACAGATCGACTACACGTCATCGACCGAGCTGGTCTCGAGCGACCTCGTCGGCGCTGAACGCGCCAGCATCGTCGACTCCCAGGCGACGATCGTCGACGGCGACCGCTGCGTCCTCTACGTGTGGTACGACAACGAAGCCGGCTACAGCTACCAGGTCGTCCGCATCGTCCAGCAGCTCGCCGGACTCGACTATCCCCGAGTGCCCTGACATCCGGCTGGCGGGATCCGGCCGCCAGGGCGGCCTCGACCCGCGCCGCGGCTGCGCCCAAGGCGCCGCCCGTCGCTCGTCCCTCGCTCCTCACCTCCACCAGCGCAGCTCCTCAGGTGCCTGGCACCTAAGGCCCTGTTAGGTGCCAGGCACCTAGAGAAGTTCGGTGTGGCGCGAACCTCAGAGTTGGAGGAGGGCTTCGAGGTCGGTGATGGCTTGTTGGGGGTCGACCACCTTGATCGTCGTCATGCCCATGGCGCGTGCCGGCTTCAGGTTGATGCCGAGGTCGTCGAGGAACACGACTTCGGACGGGTCGACCTGCGCCCGGGTACACGCCATCTCGTAGAACGCAGGCTCCGGCTTGCGGACTCCGGCCTTGCTCGACTCCAGCACGAAGCCGAAGCGGTCCATCACCGCCTGCACCTCGGGCCGCATCTCCGAGACGACGTTGTTGGTGAGGCACGCCGTGTCGTAGCCCGCGGCGATCACCCGGTCGAGCAGGTCGATCATCTCCGGCCGCAACTCGCCCTCGAGCAGCGCCAACACATCAGCACCGGGCACCCGATGGCCGAGCCGCTCGGACTCCTCGGCGAACTCGGCGTCGAACTCGGCCGCCGTGATCTCCTGCCGTTCGATCCGCGCCCACGCATTGTCGTCGGGATTCACGGTGTTGACCGTGCGCAGGAAGTTCTCCGGAAGGCCATGCGTCCGCTCGTACTCGGTGAAGGCGTGGAACGGGCTGGACAGGATGACGCCGCCGAAATCCCAGAAGACGGCTCGGATGGTGGAAGGCATGCCCGGACCGTATCCGGCGCAGTGCCGTCCGCGCTCAGGCGGACTCGTCCAGCCAGCGCAGGACTCCGGCCGCAGCCATCGCTCCGGTGCTGAAACACGTCTGCAGCAGGTAGCCGCCGGTGGGTGCGTCCCAGTCGAGCATCTCGCCGGCGACGAACACGCCGGGCGCAGCGCGGAGCATGAAGTCGTCGGTGATCTGATCGAGCCGGACACCGCCGGCTGAAGAGATGGCGCGGTCCATCGATGCGAGCCCGGCGACCGGCACCGGCACCGCCTTCAGCAGTTGCGCGAGTTCCTCGGGGTCGGCCGGAATCGCGTTTCCGGTGATGTCGCGCAAGAGGTCGACGGCGGCGGGCTGCACAGCGGCCCGACGCAGCCACGTGGAGATCGAGTCCTTCGGCCGGCGCTTCGACGCGAGCTGCGCCGCCACGTCCGCAGCCGTCCGATCCGGTCGCAGATCGATGTGGATCTCCCCCGCCACCCCGTTCGGGTGAAAGTGAGACGCGACCCCTTCACCCAGTTGGCTGCCGAGCGCGGAGGCGACGGTGTAGACGGGGGTACCTTCGAGGCCGGATCGGGTGATCGTGAGATCGCCGGTCGCCGACCGGCCCGCCGCCGTCACCCGCACGCCCTTCAGGGGCGAACCCTCGTGGCGGTCCAACAGCGTCGCCGACCAGGACACCCGCATACCGCAGTTCGCCGGCCGCAACGGTTCCACCGGCACCCCGCGGGCTTCCAGAAGCGAAACCCATGAGCCATCTGAGCCGACCCGAGGCCAGCTCGCTCCCCCGAGCGCGAGCACAACCGCGTCGGCCTGCACGTCAAGCGGCCCATCAGGCCCGTCGAACGCCAG
Organism: uncultured Acidimicrobiales bacterium; assembly: GCA_937969565.1. Classification (GTDB taxonomy): domain Bacteria; phylum Actinomycetota; class Acidimicrobiia; order Acidimicrobiales; family SHLQ01; genus SHLQ01. The sequence continues at coordinate 7,651 of CALBVR010000387.1, forward strand.
ACCACCATCGTCCGACCAGCCCAGCCACCGATGGCTCGTGCGGACGTCG
>CALBVR010000388.1 GCA_937969565.1 uncultured Acidimicrobiales bacterium
CCGTTCGTCGAGACCGCGATCATCTGACCGTGCCGCAACGTCAACCGTTCATTCCGCCTCCGTATCCGTTTGACCGCCTCGATGCGGTTCGGGAGATTGCGGCCCGCCATCCGCAGGGTGCGCTCGACCTGTCGATCGGCACCCCGACCGACGCACCGGCGCCGGCGGTGATCGAGGCCTTGTCCACATCGAATCTCGAACGCGGCTATCTGCCGTCCATCGGCACGCCGGCGTATCGGGAGGCTGCTGCGAACTGGCTCAACCGCGTGGCGGGTGGGTCGGTCATCGATCCGGCGAATCTCATCGCCACTGTCGGCAGCAAAGAACTCGTCGTCGGGCTCCCGCATTGGCTCCGCCTTCGCCGTCCGGACCTCGACACCGTGCTGTATCCAGCCGTCAGCTACCCGAGCTACGCCATGGGCGCGGAACTGGCGGGCTGCCGTGCCGTTCCCGTGCGTGTTCGCGAAGACTGGACGCTCGACGTTGCCTCGATCGATCCCGCTGACGCGGCCCGGGCGCTCTGCCTGTGGGTAGCTTCGCCTGGCAATCCGACCGGGGCGAGCGAGGATCTCGGCGTGATCGCCGCCTGGGGTCGTGCCAACGGTGTGCCGATCTTCTCGGACGAGTGCTACATCGAGTTCACGTGGGACCGGGAGCCGCAGACGATCCTTCACCACGGCATCGACGGCGTCGTCGCCGTGCACTCGCTGAGCAAGCGTTCGAACCTGGCGGGGACCCGGGCGGGATTCATTGCCGGCGACCCGGAGATCGTCGGCTTTCTGGCTGAACTTCGTCAGCACCTCGGCCTTCTGGTCCCGGGTCCGGTCCAGGCTGCTGCCATCGCCGCTTACGGCGATCAGGGGCCGGTCGAGCAGCAGCGTTCGATCTACCGCGCCCGCCTCGAGCAGCTGGTCGAGCGCCTCTCGGCCCTGGGGATCGATGCGCCGATGCCGAGCGGCGGCTTCTACCTGTGGCTCGATGTTACCGACGGCGACGGCTGGGAGCTGGCCAACCATCTGGCGGGGGAGTTGGGCATCGTCACGAGTCCCGGCGAGTTCTACGGCGATGTCAGCGACAACCATCTTCGCATCGCGGCAGTCCGCGACCTCGGCCCCCGCTGAGCGAAGTCCACCCGCGCCACCCATCTCAAATCGTCGCCCCAGCAGTGCTCCGCCAGCAGGGGTCAGACCCCCAACGGCGTTTTGGGGTCTGACCCCTAAATGCGATTAGGTGCCAGAGCACAATGTGATGGATTTGTCTGGTTCGGCCTGATGATCCCCGAAATATCAACGATCTCGCTGTTTGGGCTCTGACCCCTGGAGCGTTCTAGGGGTCAGACCCCTGGCGCGGAGCGCTGGCGCGGTGCGAGGTGGTGGTGGGCGGAGTTCTAGGATTCGGCGATGGATCAGAGTGCGCCGCCGCGAGGCTTCACCGACGACGAATTCGCCAATCGGACCGAACGATGCCAACAGCTCATGGCGGAGCGGGGCATTTCTGCGCTGCTCGTTTGCACCGAGCCGGAGGTCCGCTACCTGACCGGATTCTTCACCCCGTTCTGGCAGAGTCCGACCCGTCCCTGGTTCACCGTGGTCCCAGCGGCCGGAAAACCGATCGCGGTCATTCCCAGCATCGGCGGACCGTCCATGCGGGCGACCTGGATCGACGACGTCCGGACCTGGTCATCGCCGCAACCGCTCGACGACGGCGTGTCGCTCCTGATCGCCACACTTCGCGAAGTGGGCGGCGACGGCTCGGTCGGCCTCCCGATGGGCCCCGAAACCCATGTGCGCATGCCGCTCAAGGACCTCGATCTCGTCCGCGAGGCGGTCGGGGGCTTTCTGGACGCCACCGACGTGATCACCTCGCTCCGGATGGTGAAGTCCGAGGCCGAGATCGCCAAGCATCGCCACATCTGCGGACTCGTCTCGTCGGCGTTCGAGGCACTTCCGTCGATCCTCTCGACGGGCATGACGGAGCGAGAGGCCTTCCGGACGTTTCGCGAAGAGATCCTGCGGCAGGGAGCCGACGACGTGCCGTACCTCGTGGGCGCCACCGGACCTGGCGGCATCGACGACATCATCCGTCAGCCGTCCGACCGCGAGATCGAGGCCGGGGACCTCCTGATCTTCGACACCGGATCGACCTACGACGGCTACTTCAGCGACTTCGACCGGAACTTCGCGTTCGGTCACGCCGATCAGGGAGCCAAGGATGCCTATCGGGCCGTGTGGGAAGCCACGGAGGCCGGTCTGGAAGCGATCCGACCTGGAGCGACCACGACCGACGTGTTCTCCGCGATGAACGCCGTGCTCAAGGCGAATGGGTCGCTCGGCAACGACGTCGGCCGAATGGGTCACGGTCTCGGAATGCAGGTGACCGAATGGCCGTCCCACACCGCGGACGACGACACCGAACTGCTGGAGAACATGGTGCTGACTCTGGAGCCCGGACTTGTGTGGGCACCCGGCAAGGCCATGGTGCACGAAGAGAACCTCGTGGTCCGGGCCGACGGAGCGGAACTGTTGAGCCGCCGAGCCGCCCCCGAACTGCCCATCATCTGACCGAGGAGAAGCCCCGATGACCGACCGCAGCGACCGCCCGTACGACCTCGTCGTTTTCGGTGCCACGAGCTTCGTGGGTGAGATCCTCACCCGACACCTGGTGGAACGGCACGGATCGACGGGTCCCCTTGCCTGGGCGATCGCGGGGCGCAACCCCGCGAAACTTGCGGACGTCGCCGAACGCACCAGAGCAGGAGTGGAACAGATCGTGGCCGACGCCGGATCTGCCGACGACATGGCCGATCTCGTCGGGAAGACGCGCGCGGTCGTCAGCACGGTCGGCCCCTACGCGACGTACGGGTCCGAACTCGTGGCGGCCGCGGCGAGCGCAGGCACGGACTACTGCGATCTGACCGGGGAACCCCACTGGATGCGGCGCATGATCGACGAGCACGGCGAGACGGCGAAGGCGTCGGGTGCGCGCATCGTGCATGCGTGCGGTTTCGATTCGATTCCTTCGGACCTGGGTGTCTGGTTCCTGCAGCAGGAGGCGCAGGCGCGCTTCGGTCGGCCGTTGCAGCGCGTGGCCATGCGGGTCCGGACGATGAAAGGTGGCCCAAGCGGGGGCACGCTCGCGAGCATGCACAACGTGATGGATGAGCTCCGGGCCGATCCATCGCTGCGCAAGGTGCTCATGAACCCGTACTCCCTCGCGCCCGAGGGCATGCGGTCCGGCGTTCGGCAACCCGACGTTCGCGTGCCTGCGCGAGACGAACTCTTCGACCAGTGGGTTGCCCCGTTCGTGATGGCGTCCGTCAACACCAAGGTCGTGCACCGAACCAACGCATTGCTGGACCACGCTTACGGCGCCGACTTCGCCTACGACGAGGCCACGCTGATGGGGCCGGGTCCCGCAGGCGCGCTCAAAGCGGGCGGCCTGACCGCCGGCCTCGGTGGGTTCATGGCGGCGTCGGCCGTACGACCCGTGCGTGACCTCCTGACCGGTCGGGTACTGCCTGCTCCGGGCGAGGGGCCGAGCCCGGAAGAGCAGTTGGCCGGCCGATTCGACATTCGCTTCCGTGGCCGAACCGACGACGGACGCACGCTCGCTTCGCGTGTCACCGGAGATCGGGATCCCGGATACGGCTCCACCGGCAAGATGCTGGGGGAAGCCGCAGTCCTCCTGGTCGATCCCGCCCATCGGAGCGAGGGGAGTGGGGGCTTTCACACGCCGGCGACGGCGCTGGGCAACCACCTCATCGACGCCCTGCGTGATCACGCCGGCCTCACCTTCGATCTGGACGATGACGTCTGATGAAGATCGAGCGGATCGACGTCTTCCAGCAGGACCTGCCCTTCTCGGGCGGCGTCTACCGCCTCTCGGGCGGACGTGAATACCGATCCTTCGATGCGACCTTCGTTCGGATCACGACCGACGATGGCGTGGAAGGGTGGGGCGAGTCGACGCCGTTCGGCTCCAACTATGTTGCGGCACACGCCAGGGGCGTTCGTGCAGGCATCGCCGAGATGGCGCCGCTGTTGCTCGGCGCCGACCCGAGACACGTCGATCGGGTCAACGACCGGATGGACGATCTGCTCACCGGCCACAATCACGCCAAGACGGCGATCGATGTCGCCTGCTGGGATGTGTTCGGTCGCGCCGTCGGCCTACCGGTCTGCGATCTGCTCGGCGGACCCACCGACGGGCGTCTGCCGGTGATCTCGTCGGTACACGTTGGTGATCCCGACGACATGCGCGCCCGAGTCGACGAACACCGACAGCAGGGCTATCGGGGCCATTCAGTGAAGGTCGGGGCCAGCGAAGCCGAAGGCGGTCCGAAACTGGACGCCGATCGAGTCGCAGCGTCGCTCGCCGACGCTCGGCCCGGGGAGTACTTCCTCGTTGACGCGAACGGCGGAATGTCGGTCGAGCATGCGCTGCGCTTTCTGCGCCTGCTGCCACCGAACCTCGACTTCGTGCTCGAGGCGCCCTGCGCGAGCTGGCGCGAAACGGTGTCGCTGCGCAGGCGAACCGATGTTCCGATTGTTCTGGACGAGCTTGGCGACTCCGACGAAGCGATCACGTCCGCGATCGCCGATGATGCGGCCGATGGTCTCGGACTGAAGATCTCGAAGAACGGCGGTCTGACAGCCGGCCGCCGCCATCGAGATCTTTGCCGTGCAGCGGGCCTCACCATGAGTGTTCAGGACACCGTCGGATCAGAATTGAGCTTCGCTGCGGTCCTGCACCTCGGCCAGACGGTGCCGACCCGGTTGCTGCGCTGCGTCCTGGACGTTCGAGGAATGGTCGGAGCATCCACTGGTGACCTCGACGTGAGCATCGAGGATGGCGGCGTTCGGGCCCCACGTTCACCGGGACTCGGCGTGGACGTCGACGTCGAACAAATGGGCGAACCCGTCCTCACATTCGCCTGAGGGTCAGCTGCCTTCCACCGGCGGGGGGATGAGCACGAGCTTCCCTGCGAACTGCTTCTCCAGGAAGTCCTTCTGTGCAGTGACGATGTCCGACAACGGATACGTGGCGGCGACGATCGGCCGGATCTCTCCGCGCTCGATGTAGCCGACGAGGTTCTCAAAAACGACCCGTGGCTGGAAGGTGCAACCCATGAGGGTGAG
>CALBVR010000389.1 GCA_937969565.1 uncultured Acidimicrobiales bacterium
GCGGCTTCTCGTCCCGTACTGGTTCTTCGCCGCAATCGTTCTGAGCGTGGTCTCGCTGGTCCATCTCGCCAACCCACGTCCGGAGACCGAGCTCCGGCTCGATCAACTCCTGCCATGGATCATTCCATTCACGGATCCCACCGCATCGGCCTGGGAAGGCGGCTGGGCATCGAGCCCGCTCTGGTACCTGCGGGCGTACATGTGGCTGCTTCTGATCTCCCCACTGCTCCGGGCGGCGACCCGTCGGCTCGGAGCTCAAGCACTCCTGCCGGCAATCGTTGCTACCGCCGCGATCGAACTCTGGCTGCATCACCCGGGCGTGTTCGAGTCGGTGCAACCCGGCACCTGGACCTGGATGCTCGGAGAGCTGACCCTCTACTCGTTCTTCCTGATGCTCGGCTTCCTGCACTACGACGGTGCCTTTGAAGGACTCGGACGGCAGGGGCTCCTGGAGTGGGCACTGATCGGCGTCGTCGCCTGCGTTCTGTGGTGGGCGGACTTCCCGGCACCGACCGGAATCATCAACCATTCGTTCATCGGGCTCATGGCCGTCGGTGTGTCCTGGCTCGCGTTCTTCATGTTGCTGCGGCCCGTGCTGTCAAAGGCGACCGAGAACAACGTGACGGGACCGTTCGTGTACCTGTTCAACCGACGCGCCATGTCCGTGTATCTCTGGCACTCGCCGGCGATCGCGATCGGCTACTGGCTGATGGACGGACTCGCTCCCGAGGCGCACATCACCGCCGTGCTCATCCCGTCGATGATGCTGATGTTCATCGCCATCGCCGCGACGGGATGGATCGAGGATGTCGCCGGCGGAAATCCACCCGAACTGTGGCCGCGCAAGGGCGGTTCCGTCGTTTGGCGGAGCCCGTGGGTCCGAGCCGAGAACGGCGAGCCAGGCCAACTCTGGAGTCGCCATGTGGCTGGAATCGCTGCAGGCGTTGCCTTCGCCATGGTGCTTGCCGGCATCGTCGTCCCGGGAACGGCACGAACCGCCGAACCGGTGGTCACCGCAAGCGCAGACTCCGGTGACCTGCCACCGGCGCCGAGCGGACGGCCGGGTGTCGCCGACTTCGGCGATGGCGCTGCCACCGACGCCGACGATTCGAACCTGCCACCCGCCCCGAGCGGGCGGCCCGGTGTGGCGGACTTCGGCGCAACCGAGACCCCGGTCGAGGACGCTGGAAATCTGCCGCCTGCCCCAAGCGGCCGTCCCGGTGTGGCCGACTTCGCAGAAGACACGACAACCGCCGAGGCGCCTCCCGCCCTCGCATCGGTCGACGATCCGGAATCCCCGCTGCTGTCGGTCATCGAGGCGTGGCTCGTCGAGAAAGACGTCGCAGGCGCTCGAGTTGCCGTGCATCACCCGGACGGCAGCGTTCAGGTGGCCGCCACCGGAGAGATACGTGGGAACGTCGTCGCCGCGGATGACGTGGTTGCGCTCACGTCAGCCACGAAGTCGGTGACGGCAGCGATCGTCCTCGATCTCGTGGATCAGGGTCTGTTGGAGCTCGACGCTCCCATCCCGCCGCTGGACGCTGTCCCCGGCTTCGCCCACGACGTCACCCTGCGGCAGGTACTGGACCACACCGCAGGCCTGGCCCCGTACCAGGAGTCGAATGGCTTTTCGTCCGGGGACGAACTCACCCCGGCGGCGGCCGTGGCGCTCTCCGCCGACACCGACCTGCAGTGGGCGCCGGGTACACAGCGCGGCTACAGCAACTCGGGCTACCTCGTGCTCGGTTTGTTGGCCGAGCAGGCCACCGGCCGCTCGTTCAGTGATCTTGCGAACGAGCGGGTGACTGCGGTTGGGCTCGAAACCATGCGAATGGATGACACGACCTATCAGGGGTGGGTCGGCTCATCGGCCGGTGGCATGGTCGGAACGGTCACCGATCTGGCGGTGTGGGGCGGTGCGCTCTACCGGGACGGCTCGGTGATCTCCGATGCCGCTCTTGCCCAGATGCTCAACATCGAGAACGAATTCAACGTTGGCTTGGGTGCTTTCCCCGTGTGCCCGTGTGGCATCGCGGACGACGGTTCCAAGTTCTACACGTCCATCGGGCACAACGGTGGAGAGGTCACCGTGCAGTACTCGCCTGACGACGACCTCGTGATCGCCGTGAGCCTGACCGAATCGCTCTTCTCGCCATTCCTGACAGAGCAGGACGTGTACGAGCTGATTGCCGATGTGCGTACCGTGGCCGGATGATCAGCTCTTGCCCGACTGCCGTTGACGCAGGAAGGTGATCGACAGGGCCGGCAGTGTGAGCCACAACGACTGCTCGAAGTCGTTGTGGCGGTGCGATGTGGTGGTGTAGGCCTCGGGATGTTCGTGGTCGGCTCCACCGAACCGGGCGTCGTCACTGCATGCGATGACCTCCCATGATCCGGAGGTCGGCACACCGACCATCACGTCGGAGCGGACCACCGGCGTGTTGTTCATGACGACGGCAACGTGATCGCCCTTGCCATCACTGCGAAGGAAGCTGAGGATGCTGCGCTCGTTGTCGTCTGCGTCGATCCAACCGAAGCCGATCGACCGCGTGTCGGCGACGTGCAGCGCGGGAACGGTCCGGTACAGGTCGTTCAGCGCGGCGACCCACTGCAGGACGCCTTCGTGAGGCCCGGCCCCGGCGAGATGCCAGGGGAGCCCGGCATCGTGGTTCCATTCGGTCCACGGGGCGAGCTCGCTGCCCATGAACAGCAGCTTCTTGCCTGGCGTGGAGTACTGCCAACCAAGCAGCAGACGCAGGTTTGCGAACCGCTGCCAGTCGTCGCCCGGCATCTTTGCGAGCAGTGAGCCCTTGCCGTGCACGACTTCGTCGTGGCTCAGTGGCAGGACGTAGTTCTCGCTGAACCCGTACATCGCCCGGAAGGTGAGCTTGTTGTGGTTCCAGCGACGGTGCACCGGATCCTGCTCGAAGTACTCGAGGCTGTCGTTCATCCAGCCCATGTCCCACTTGTAGCCGAAGCCGAGACCACCCTGGTCGGTGCTGCGGGTCACGCCCGGCCATGCCGTCGACTCTTCGGCGATCATGAGGACGTCGGGGTGGGCGGCATACATCTCGTGGTTCAACTGCTGAAGGAACTCGATCGCCTCGAGGTTCTCCCGGCCGCCGTAGCGGTTCGGAATCCAGTCGTCGCCGCGGCTGTAGTCGCGGTAGAGCATCGAAGCGACGGCGTCGACGCGGATGCCGTCGATGTGGAACGCCTCGAGCCAGAAGCGTGCGCTCGACAACAGAAAGCTCCGCACCTCGTGGCGGCCGTAGTTGAAGATCGAACTCTTCCAGTCCGGATGGAAGCCCTCGCGCGGATCGGCATGCTCGTACAGCTGCGTGCCGTCGAAGGCGTTGAGGGCAAAGTCGTCGGTTGGGAAGTGGGAAGGGACCCAGTCCAGGATCACGCCGATCTCGGCCTGATGGAAGGCGTCGATCAGCGCCATCAGTTCCTTGGGATCGCCGTAGCGCGAGGTTGCCGCGAAGTAGCCGGTCGTCTGGTAGCCCCAGGATGCGTACAGCGGATGTTCGGTGATGGGAAGCAGCTCGACGTGGGTGAAGCCCATGTCCGCCACGTGGCCGACCAATTGATCGACATGCTCGGAGTAGGTGAGGAGACGGCCCGGTTCGTCCTCGTTGCGACGCCACGATCCGAGATGGACCTCATAGATGGAGATCGGGCGATCCCACCGGTTGCGGTCGCCGCGTTGTGCCATCCACTCGGCGTCGTTCCAGTCGCGTGCGAGGTCCGTGACGACCGATGCGGTCGACGGCGCCTGTTCCGACTTGAAGGCGAGCGGATCGGCTTTCTCGACCACGCCTCCGTGCGCTCCCTCGATCCGGTACTTGTAGCAGAGGCCGTTCCCGAGCCCGGGCATGAAGACGTCCCAGACGCCACTGCTGCCAACGGCACGCAGCGGGGTGCCCGGATGGGACCAGCCGTTGAAATCGCCGATCACGGAAACGGCGCGTGCATTCGGTGCCCAAACCGCGAACCGTACGCCGGAGATGCCGTCCACGCTGTCGATCCGGCCGCCGAGCGAATGCCACAGGCGGGTGTGTGAACCCTGGTTGAAGAGGTGCTGATCGTCGGCTCCGAACCACCAGCCGGGTGGCGGCCAGCTCGTGCCGGCGGTCTCGCTCCTGGCCCGGTCGATCGTGCCGAGGTATTCACGGTGGTCGTCGGTCAGTTCATCGAGGGGGACCATCGTGCGGCCCACCCAGTTCGGCCGGTCGGTCACACCGGGCAGATTGTGCTGGCGGCGGCCGGCCCAAAGCTCATCGATGGGAATGAGAACGAGCGCTGCTCCGCTGTGTCCCATGCGTTCGAGCAGCTGATGCCGAACCGATGCCGGAACCGATCCGGTGGTCGGTTCCGTGTGGGCTCGCGTTGCAAGATCGGTGCGCGTCTCGGCCCGCTGGGCGAGAAGCTCGTCCCGTCGATCCTCGTCCAGGAGCCCGGCTCGGTGCGCTTCGCCGATGTCGTCACCGTTCCACCACGACGTGAGCGGTGGGAGGTCGTGGGTGCTCAGGGTTGCGACGGAGTGCGGATGCGGGGCATCGGCCGGAGCGAATGGAGCGACCCACGTGCGATGCAGCGCATGGTGGGCGATGGCCGCTCGCATTCGTTCGGTCACCGCGCCGAGGTCCTCGCCGATGACCGCACATTGATGTCGATGAGACATCAGGGTCACGATGGCGAGCAGCTCGAGCATCGGTTGATAGACGTACACCCCGTCTGCCGGGTCGTCGATCAGCCACCAGACCCGTTCGAGCGCCATGACGTGGTCGAGGCGGAGAATGTCTGCGGATCGCATCTGCGCTTCGAGACTCTCGCGGAATGTCCGGTGATGGTCGAGACGTGCCGCCTCGGGGATGATCGGGCTGCCTCCCCATGCCTGTCCATCGACGAAGGTGTCGTCGGGTACCGCGCCGACCTGCAGGCCATCGGCGTGCACATCCTGTCGTCTCCACTGGTCGAATGCGTTGCGGTCCGTGGACACGGGGAGATCGAGCGAAAGCGCGACATCAGCAGAACGGAGCTCTGAAGCGAGGTCGGCGAGTTGTTGTTGCGCCGCCCACTGCACGAAGCCGTGTCGCAGAATCCGTTCCGGCTCCAGTGGGATGGACCCCAGGTGGCCGCGGCGGGCGTCGTCGGGCCACGTCCTCCAGTCCTCGCCATACATTTCCTGAGCAGCCCGAAACTGGGCCCATTTCGCCACTTCGTGATTGCGGGCGAGGTGGCCTTCGGCCTCGGCTCGAAGCGAGCTGTCGCTTGCCAGGAGCCGGTCGATTTCTGCGGCGACATGGGTGGCCTCCGCCAGCGGGTCGCGATCTGCCCCGTCGGTGGCGGCGTCGGTGCCGCCGTACTGGCGCAGCGTCAACACCCGCTCGTCGAAGAACCGGCGAGACAACGGTGAGTACGGGCTCGCCTGGGCGGGGGACGTGGCGAGCAGCGGCAGGGTCGCGATGGCGGACGCACCTGCTTCGGCGGCCCATCGGGCGGCTTCGCCGAGATGGGACAGCGATCCACCGGTGCCCGCAGACCGATTCCACAGTGTCGAGATCGGAGCGCTGATGCCCCAACGCGGCGTCGGGCGTTCGAACACGCCGTTCCACGCGGTCGTGGGGGCGGAGATCACGAGGGCCGTGTGGGTGTGGTCGGACACCTCGAGCGTGAGTTCGTGAAAACCGAAGGCGAGGTCATCCACACTGATCGTTCGATCGGTGACGACTCCGGTCCGCTCGATCGGCGTTGGTTCCGGATCGTTCGGTTCGGTGGGGGAGATGGTCCACGCCAGACCGTCGGGACATCCGACCGGACAGCGCATCGAACCCTCCCAGGCGACAAGAACGGTCGGCACGACCTGAGCGGCGCGGCGACGCTGCTCCACGAGGAACGCTGTGGGTGCATCTGCTGCGGTGCTGATGTCGTGGCCCATCGCACGCAACACCGCGCAACGGGTCTCCACCGATGCGGTTCGCTCGACGTCGTTTCCGTCGGTGACGGTGCTGGCGACCCCCACCAGGTGTTCGAGTTCCGCCAGTTTGCTCAGCGATTCCACTGAGGGTCCTTGGGGCGCGGCGTGTGGTGCGGGGGGTGCATACATGTGGAGTCTTGTCGAGATCGGAGCTGGGCGCGGGGAGTCAGATGACGAGTGTCGGCTCGTACAGGTCCAGGTAGTCCTGGGCCGGGGCCGCCCACGACCAGTCGGCGGTCATTCCGCGCCGTTGGATCGAGGCCCGTCGACGCGGGTTGCTCCAACCCCGAACCGCTCGATGCACCGTGTCGAGGAGCGACATGGCGGTCGGTTGCGGGGCCACGTAGCCGGTACCGGAACGGGGATGTTGATCCATGTCGCTCACGGTGTCCCGGAGACCGCCGACGTCGGTGACGACGGGGATGGTCCCGCAGGTCATCGCCTGCATCTGGGTGAGCCCGCACGGTTCGAACCGGGAGGGCACGAGGAGCAGGTCGCTTCCCGAGACGACGAGATGCGCGAGCTTCTCGTCGTATCCGGCGAAGACCGAAACCTGTCTGGGATGCAGCGCGGCGACGTCCTGCGCATGGCGTGTGAGTTCGGGGGAACCGGATCCGATGAGGATCAGTCGGGCCGGCATCGTCTCGAGGAACGGGGCGAGTTCGAGCGCGAGGTCGATGCCCTTCTGGTGGACGAAGCGGGCGACGAGTCCGATCACCGGACCCCGCTCGCTTTCCAGGCCAGCAACGCGAAGGAGTTCCTTCCGGCAGATCTCCTTGCCGCTGAGATCGCCGTGATCGAACGTGAACGGCAGCAGCGGATCCTCGCTGGGATGCCAGAGTCCGAGGTCGATGCCATTGCGAATGCCGATGAGGTCCCGGCCACGGGAGATCAGCCGGTGGTGCAGCCCGAAGCCGCCTTCCTCGCTCACCGCTTCGGAGGCGTACGACTCGCTGACCATCACGACCTTGTCGGCGAGGCTGATTCCGCCAGCGAGAGGATTGAACCGTCCGTACTCGAGGTAGGCGGGCCCGTGGTGGCCGAAGCGCTCGGCCCACGCAGCGTCCGTGTCGCCCTGGTACGCGAGGTTGTGGATGGTGAGTACGGAGCGCATCTCGTCCGGGAGCAGCGCAATCGCCGCAGCCGTGTGCCAGTCATTGCAGTGCACGACGTCCGGTCGATCTTCGATCGCGAGCTGAGCCACGGCGGTCGAGAACGCGAAGAACCGTTCGGCGTTGTCCGCCCACCCCTCACCCGTCGCAGGATCCACGTACGGATTGGGTCGCTCGGACCCGTCGAATCGTAGGAGGGTCAGCGCGCCGGTCTCTCGCGTCCAGCCACAGCGAACGGTGACGGCGGGAGCCCACGAGGGCATGCCCTTCAACGTTCGCTCGGTGACGTCCTCGAGTTCGATCAGACCGTAGTCCGGCATGACGACCGTGACGTCGGTGCCCATCGATCGGAGGCAACCGACGAGGCCGGCGGAAGCCTCGCTGAGGCCACCGACTTTGACCAACGGCGCGTATTCGGCGGTCGCAAAGAGGACCGAGGTCGACACCATGTCTGCAAAACCGGGTATGCGTCGATCAAATTCCGTTACGGTCACATGTCCCATTCGGGCAAAAAGGCCCAAATGTTAACGGTCGAACAGATGACGATTCGATTTCATCGCAACATGTGCGATTTGGGTTGGATCAGCTGACGGCGGTGGAGCCCGAACCGCCGACGAGGTCGGTTCCGCCACCGGGGCTGACCGAGTCGACCGCCCGTGAATCGATGATCACATCGTTGCCGGCGCCGGTCCGGATTCGGTCGGCGCCGCCCTCACCATGGGCCGTGTCGTTGCCGTTCTTGCCCAGCAGCGTGTCGTTGCCTCGGCCACCGATCAACACGTCGTCACCGTTGCCGCCGTTCAGGTCGTCTGCGCCGAGGCCGCCGAACAGGATGTCGTTTCCATCGTCGCCGTTGAGGCGGTCGGCATCGCCCGAACCATCGAGGATGTCTGCGCCTTCGTCGCCTTCCAAACGGTCCACTCCAGGTCCGCCGATCAGCACGTCGTCGCCGAGACGTCCGAGCAGAATGTCGTCTCCGGAACCTCCGTCGAGGCGGTCATCGCCATCGTGTCCCCGCAGGATGTCG
>CALBVR010000390.1 GCA_937969565.1 uncultured Acidimicrobiales bacterium
CCAACCCTGCCTCGAGGGCCAGTGCAGCGACAGCGTCGGCGGTTCCCGTCGCCTCGAGGAGCGACCGCCACTGCTTGTTGCTGATCCCGACTGCGTACAGCCGCTCCGCGTCGGCGGTGGTGAACATGGCGCCGAACGCCCCGTAGAGGTCGTTGCCGAATCGCTGTCGCTCGGTGCCCAACACCTGTGCTTCGGCGACGTGCCCCAGCGCCGACACTGCGGCGAGGGCCACGTCGAAGAGGGCGAGGCTCATGCTCGACCCCTCCCCCGTCCGAGACCGGTGACGCTCCGCCGCCAACATCGCCAGCGCCGCCGTCTGCCCGCAGACGAGGTCCCAGGCAGCCAGCACGTTGTTCACCGGCTCCTCGTGTTCCACCGGCCCGGTGACGAACGGGAACCCGACCGCGGCGTTGACCGTGTAGTCCAACGCCGTCGACCCGTCTCGGTTGCCGGTGATCGCGAGCATGTTGAGGTCGCTTCGATGCGCCTGCAACGCGTCGTACGCCATCCAACCCCGGGCCGGGAAGTTGGTGAGAAAGTTGCCGGCCGAAGCGATGAGTTGGGTCAGCAGTTCCTGGGCGGCGGGGTCCCGCAGGTTCACGGCGATGGACCGCTTGTTCTTGTTGAGACCGGCCCAGTACAGCGAGTGTCCATCCGGAGTCAGCGGCCAGCGCTTGTGATCGATGCCGCCACCGATCTGATCGAATCGGATCACGTCGGCTCCGAGTTGGGCCAGCGTCATGCCTCCGGACGGGGCGGCCACGAACGCTGATCCCTCGATGACCTGCATGCCGTCGAGCGGCGGAGCGGAGATCATGATGCAGCTCCTCTCGCGTCATCGATGGACAGGGTCGGCGCCAGCATTTCGCTTGGCACCATCAGTTCGAGCAGCGCCCCGGTCGGCGAGGCCGCAGCCCGGTCGAACGCCGCAGCGAACTCGTCGGTCGACTCGACCCGCTCGGCGTGGAAGCCGTACGCCGTCGCCAGCGTGACGAAGTCCGGGTTCGTGATCGCCGTACCACTGACGCGTCCGGGAAAGGTCCGCTCCTGGTGCATGCGAATCGTGCCGTACATGCCGTTGTTCAGGACGAGCACGATGGGTTGCGCTCCCTCCTGCATCGCCGTGCCGAGCTCCTGCACATTCATCTGCAGGTCGCCGTCGCCGGCCCAACAGACCACCATCCGGTCCGGGTCGGCGATCTTGGCGGCGATTGCGGCCGGGAGTCCGTACCCCATCGAGCCCGACTGCGGCGCCAGCAGCCGCATGCCTCGTCCGAACGAAAAGTGCTTGTTCGGCCAGATCGAGAAGTTTCCAGCGCCATTGGTGAAGATCACGTCGTCCGGCACCCGATCCTGGAGCCAGGTCATGATTGCGGCCATGTCGAGCGGCCCGGGCTGGGTCGGGGCAGGCAACGACGCAACGCGATCCGATCGAAGCCCGGCTCGCCATTCGCTCCGACCGCTCGATGGGCGGAGGGTGGCTCCGCCGAGCTCGGCAAGGAACGCGCCGGGCGACGCATGAATCGGAAGGTTTGCCTGGACGACCTTGCCGAGTTCGCGGTCGGACGCATGGATGTGGACGATCGTCTGCGCCGGGTTCGGCAGGTCGAAGAGCGTCCATGCGTCGGTGACCATTTCACCGAATCGGATGCCAACCGCAAGAATCACATCGGCCTCGGTGATCGCCCGACGCACGTGCGGCAGCATGCCGACGCCAGCGTCTCCGACGTAGCACGACGAGCCGTTGTCGATCAGATCGTGGAACCGGAAGGCGGAGGCAACCGGAACGTCGTTGCGTTCGGCGAACGCGGCGAGAGCGCTTCGCGCCTCGGGCGTCCATCCACCGCCACCGACGAGGAGCAGCGGCTGTTCCGCCCGGTCGAGCAGATCGAGTGTCTCGTCGATGTCGAAGCGGGACGGCGATGGCTGCGGGATGCGGACGGGCCGGCCCGGTTCGGCGACAGTCCGAGCGCTGAGCACGTTCTCCGGCAGCGCGATGACGACTGGGCCCGGGCGCCCTGATTGCGCGGTTGCGAACGCTCGGCTGATCAGCTCGGGGATCCGGTCTGCAGATTCGATCTGGGTCGCCCACTTCACGAGCGGCCCGAAGAACGCCCGATAGTCGACCTCCTGGAATGCCTCGCGCTCAAGGTGTTCCATCGCGGCCTGGCCGACGAAGAGGATCATGGCCGTGCTGTCCTGCATGGCGGTGTGGAGGCCGACCGAGGCGTTCGTGGCGCCGGGGCCCCGGGTCACGAAGCCGATGCCCGGACGTCCGGTGAGCTTTCCCCAGGCTTCGGCGGCGTAGGTGACGCCGCCCTCCTGACGACACGACACGTACCGGAGGCCGGAGTCGACCAGACCGTCGAGGACGGCAAGGTAGCTCTCCCCGGGCACGCCGAATGCGGTGGTCACACCTTGCGCTTCGAGACAGGCGACGAGGAGCTCGCCTCCACTTCGCTCAACCATCGGCGGGATCCCTTCGACTGCGGTCGGCCAGATCCTAGAGCGACCGACGGCAACCGAGTTCACCCGACGGTGGGGTCGGTTCGATGCCGGTCAGCACTCGATCAGATCATCGGGGTCCGACTCGATCGGGATGCCGCCCACCATCCGCATGACGAGCGATGCGAGGAGGCCGACGAACAACGCCATGCCACTCACAACGATGAGGTCCGAGAGTCGCGTGCGGCGCTCGAATCCGAGCGCGGTGGCTGCAGTTTCGAGATTGATCGAGTCCAACGCCAGCACCGGGGCGACCACTTCACCATCCTCGATCAGCACCTCGGTCAGCACCGAAACGCCGACAGCAGAAGCCGCCACGGTTGCGGTTCCGGGTTCGAGCGGCGTGTCGAGCGAGCCGACGACACAGTAGGCACCGCGCTGGTCGGTGCGGGTCTGCACGGTGTTTCCCGATGCGTCGGTCACTGCGACCCTGGCATCTGGCAGCTCAAGGCCGTCTGAGGTGACGCGTCCACAGACGCTGTGTGGCTGATAGGCGAACGGGAGCAGTTCGACCTCGCCGTCACGTACCCGGGCGGTTCCGATCGGTTGACGGGAGGACTCGGCGTCTGGCACGGCCACGCCATCGGGCAGTGAGGACACGACAACGCGAACCTCGAACTCGCCCGCCCGTGCCGGAAGTTCGTAGCCGCCGTCGTGCACCCCCGAGGACACGAGGATGTCGTCGGCTGTGCGCCAGGTGTCGTCATCGCCGGCGCCCCAGAGTTCGACGACGGCGCCGTCGAGGTGTTCGGTGGCATCGGTGATCTCACCATCGGCGTCGACGTCGAGGATCAGCTCGCCGACCACTCGCATCGTGCTCACCCCGGCAACCGCCTGGTTTCCGGCGGCCGGCATCGACCCTGGCTCCGCTGCGTTCTGCGGAGACTCGACGAAGATGTTGAACAGCTCCGGCGACGGTTCGTCCAGTGCATCGACAGCGGGATCGGTTGACTCGGCGCTTCCCCCAGCAGCGGGCTCATCTGCTGCGCCATCCTCGTCTTCGGCAGGTGGAGCAGCGGCGCTCTCGCCCTCCGGCTCGGGCTCGGTGGTCGTGGTCGGCGGAACCGTGGTGGTTGTGGTCGGTGCGGGGGTGAATGCCGTGAAGTCGTCCGGATCGCCGGCTCCGACAGTGATGCCATCGCTGTCGCAGTCGTTGTCGGGTCGTGACGTCCATCCTGGGGCGGTGGGGTCGACACACGGATCGTTCGGATCCGGGTCGGCGCTGTCCCGCAGCCCGTCGCCGTCGGCGTCGAGGATCGGGACCGAACGGTAGGCCGGCTCGCCGACCGAGCCGCCGAGGAGGTCGGCTGCGGGGTCGTCGATCGTCCCATCGGGATCGGCATGGGTCGGGCCCGCGGACCCGGACGCAACCCCTTCGTCCGCATCCTCGATGCCGTCACCGTCTGCATCGGGGTCCCGGTAGTCGGCGAGCGGGTCGTCGTCGCTGCGAATCGGATCGACGAACGTGCCGCCGTGCCCGGTCCGATCATCGTGGGCCCACCAGACGCCGTCGCTGTCTGCATCGTCGTCGGCGACGTTGCCGTCGTTGCCCCAGTTCAGTGGATAGCCGTTGCTGGGAAGCGCCTCGACCGCGTCGGGGATGCCGTCGTCGTCGCTGTCGAGATCGAGGTGGTCGGCGATGCCGTTGCGATCCGAGTCCACCGGGATCGGTCCGGAGTCGGCACCGAAGACTGCCTCCAACGCGTCGTCGAGACCGTCGCCGTCGTCGTCGACGAATTCGCTCAGGTCGACAACACCGTTTCGGTCGGTGTCGAAGACGCCCCAGCTCAGCCCGGCCTCGATGAGGTCGGAGATGCCGTCGTTGTCGCTGTCGAGGTCGAGGTGGTCGCACACTGCGTCGCCATCCGTGTCGCGGCAGACGGCGGCCGTCCACCCCTCGTCGAGGTCGGTGAGACCGTCGTTGTCGTCGTCGAGATCGATCGAGTCGGCCACACCGTCGCCGTCGGTGTCCGGCCCGTCATCGGCTTGGAATGCCACAGCCGATGCGGCAACCGGGGCGACGACGATGACGACGAGCGCGAGTGTGAGGATCGCTCTCGCCATCTCGACTTGAACGCTCCGTGTGGAGGAACCCCACCGTGGAACCACGCCGCCTTCTCCCGCCTTGCTCCATCATCGGGTCGGCGGTCCGGGCGCGCGAGTGAAGGCCTGCAATGCAGCTGCAACAGTTCCGTCACTGCGAAGCCAGCCGAACGGCCCCCTCCGTGGGTAGGACGGATCAGGCGAAGAGCAGCACAAGGATCACGATGAGCACGACGGCCGCAATCGCCACCGGAATGAATCGCTTGAATACCGCTCCGCCGGCAACGTCGAGCAGGTCGAGGACCTCGTCGTCATCGTCAGTTTCGTCGGCGTCGTCGCCGCCGGTCAGCTTGGCTGCGGCAGCGCCCACCCCGGCGACTGCGGCGCCACCAACGGCGGCAGCTTTGCCGGCGACATCGCCCACCACGTCGGACACGGCGTCGACTGCGGCCTCGGCAGCATCGTCTGCCTTCTCGACGGCCGTTTCGTCGGCGTCGACGGTCTCGGCAGCGGCCGCGCTTGCGGCCGCCACGGCGTCGACCGTGTCCTCGTCGCCGATCTTCGTGGCGAGACATTCGGCGAACTGGCCGAGGAGCTTTTCGCTCACGTCCTGCATCACGCCACGACCGAACTGTGCGACCTTTCCGGAGACCTTGAGGTCGGTCACGATGTCCACGCGGGTCTGGTCGCCGACCTGCTCCATCACGGCGGTGATCAGCGCCTGGGCGTTGCCCGCGCCGCGGGTGTCGCGCCCCTTGCCGTTGATCACGGCCTTGTGGTTCTCATCGTCCTTCTCGACGAACTCCGCCGAGCCTTTGTACTCGGCGGTGACCGGCCCAACCTTCACTTTGACGCCGCCGGAGTAGACGCCGTCCTCTTCGCCGGTGAGTTTGGCGCCGGGGAGACAGGGGGCGATGGTCGGGATGTCGGTGAGGAGGCTCCACGCTTCGTCGACCGGTGCATCGACGGTGAATGAGTTTTCGATCTTCATGGCCCGCTCCTGTGTCTGTGGGTGGGAGACCGAGCCATTCTCGTTGTCCCCGCCGTGCTCCGACAAGTTTGCGACCGACTGCCCGATGCGTCAGTGGGAGCGAAGGAACGCGGCGATTTCGCCAAGTGACTCCGATGATTCGGGGTAGTCGTCGTAGAACTCGAACACGTGCCACATGCCGTCCCAGACGCGCGTCTCGACGTCGACGCCGGCCCGGCGCATGCGGCGGTCGAGCCGAAGACACATGGAGAGCAGCAGGTCGCGCGTCCCGGTCGTGACGAAGGTGGGCGGCAACCCCTCCATGCTGGCGAACAGCGGGGAGATCGACGGGTCGGCCGGGTCCTGTCCGGCGACGTACACGGAATGGGCAGATTTCATCGTGTGGTGGGCCAAGGTCGGGTCGGCTTCGAGCGTGACGCCGAACAGACCTCGGTCGGGCCGGAGGTCCACGGCCGGCGAGAGCAGGGCAAGGGCCGCCGGCGACCGGACACCGGCATCACGTGCGAGTTGGGCCGTTCGCAGCGCCAGGTTGCCGCCTGCGGACTCGCCGCCGAGGTACAGGGCAGCGTCGGTCGACTCGGCCAGCGCCGTCCACGCCGCGAAGCAATCGTCGCCTGCAGCGGGCGCCGGGTGCTCGGGTGCCAACCGGTACCAGGGCGCCACGATCTCGAGCTCGGCCCATTCCGCCAGGGCGCCGATGACCGGAAACTCCGAGATCGGGTCGCCGAGGAAGAAGCCTCCACCGAAGCAGTACAACATGGTGCCTCTCGACTGGGCGGTGCGAGCCGACCGGAGCCGGGTGCAACGCACTCCGCCAAGTTCGACGTCTTCCCACTCGATCGCGTGTCGTTCGGCCGCACGGTCGACGGCCGGCCAGAAACCGTCGTGCGCCTCGCGACGGATCGCATCGATCCGGTTGAAGTCGACGGGGTCGTCGACGACACGACCCGCGAGGAACCGTCGGGCCTCGGGGCTCAGCGAGGCGTCGGGAAGCCACTCACTCATCGCGCCGTGTACCCGGCGTCGACGTGAACGATCTCGCCGGTCATGTAGCTCGCGTCATCGGATGCGAGGAACACCACCACCGCGGCGATCTCGTCGGGATCGGCGAGTCGCTTCATCGGAATGGTCGCGTCGGCGAGCGCCTGCAGGTCGTCTGCGGACGGGGGTGCCGCCCGCTCGGACGCAAGCATCGGTGTGTTGACCTCGCCTGGCGCCACGGCATTGACCCGGATCCCCTGTTCCACGTGGTCCAGGGCGAGGGCTCGGGTGAGTTGGTGCACGGCACCTTTGGACACGCAGTAGGCGGTGGAACCGGCCGAACCGACCCCACCCCAAATGGACCCGAAGTTCACGATTGCACCCCGACCCGCTTCGATCATGTGGGGAAGCGCGGCCCGACACAGCCAGAACATGCCGTCGACGTTTACCCCCATCACGCGGCGCCAGTCGGCGTCGTCGGTACCGAGCGAATCCGCTCGGTGGATCGTCCCGGCCGCGTTCACGAGCACGTCGATCCGGCCGTGGCGTGTCACGGTCGTGTCCACCGCCTCGCGGCAGAATGCGGAGTCGCTGACATCGCCGACGAGCGGCTCCGGTCCGCCGATCTCGGCTGCGACCGCGGCGGCACCGTCGGCGTTGCGATCCAGCAGGACGACGGTCGCTCCGGCAGCGGCGAATCGTCGGGCCGAGGCCGCTCCCATTCCGGAGGCACCACCGGTGACGAGCACGACCCGGCCGGTGAAGTCAGTCGAGGTCATCGGGGATCCAGCTTTCGGTTTGCACGCCCAGACCATCAGCGATGCGGTTGACGTAGGCGTAGTACCCGACGACTTCGGCGATGTCGAGAATGTCCCGATCGCTGAATCCGACCTGAGTGAGCCGTGTGGCGTCGTCGGCCGTCATGTCGCCGGGCGTGTGGGTGAGCTTGATCGCCCACTCGAGCATTGCCGCCCGGGGCGTCGACACGGGGGCCGTCCGCCAGTCCGCTTCGATGGCCGCGAAGAGTGCATCGTCCTTGAGGAGCCGGCGCAGACCGCGCCCGTGGTGGACCATTCAATAGTGGCAGTGGTTCTCGAGTGAGACGACGTAGGCGATGAGTTCGCGCTCGACCTTGCGAAGCGTCTTCGTACCGGTCATCGCGGAAAGGTAGAGCGCGTTGTGGGCGGCAAGTCCCGCCGGGTTGAGCGAGTGGATCGCCATGATGTTGTCGACCCGCCCGTGTTCGCGGTCCACGACGCCGTCGTACTGGTCGGCGAGGCCGGGCGTCTCCGCCCAGTCGTCGTCCGGGATGATGTCGATGAAGGCTCGGTCGTCGCTCGTCATGATCTCATTCAACCCGCCGAGCCGACCGCGTGCGAAGCCCGCTATTCGAAGGTGAAACCCTGGCCCTCGAGAAAACCGCGCATGTGCGGGCGGCTCTCCTTGCCCAACAGTGCGGACATGTCCGCGCTCCAGACTCGATCGACCTTCCCGCCGGTGCGGGCGAGGTAGTACTCGCGCATCTGCTCGTCATAGGCGCGGATTCCGTCCTGGTCGGCGGACTCGTCGTAGCGTTCCTCCTTGAGCGTGACGGAGAGCGGCAGACGTGGCTTGAGTTCCGGGTCCTGATCGGGGTGGCCGAGGCAGAGGCCGAACAGCGGGAAGACCTGGTCCGGAAGCTCGAGGAGGTCGGCGACCTGCTGCGGGTCGTTTCGAATGCCACCGATGTAGCAGATACCGAGGCCGTGGGCTTCCGCCGCAACGACCGCATTCTGCGCCGCCAGAGCGCAGTCGACCGTTGCGATCACGAAGTGCTCGGTCATCCCGGCGTGGAAGTCGCCACCGCCCATCTCGCAGGCGACGGCGGAGCGGTGGAGATCGGCGCACCAGACGAAGAAGGCAGCCGCCGTCTCGACATACGTCTGGCCGCCGGCGAGGGTTGCGATCGCGGAGCGTGTCTCCGGGTTGCGGACACGGATGACGGTGGTGCCCTGCAGGTTGCTCGACGTGGCGGCGGCCATCCCGGCGGCGACGATCGCTTCGACCGTCTCATCGTCGATCGGTTCGTCGGTGAACTTTCGGATGGAGCGATGCCCCATGAGAAGGTCGAGTACGTCTGTTCCAAGCGTCGTCATGACCGGATCCTACGGCTCGGGCTGGGCCGGAGCGCCGCCATGCGGCAGACTGGCTCGGCATGGCACTCACGAAATTCGAAGCGGTCGACGGGTACGGAATGCTGGACGTCGCGGACGCCCCGCTGGCGATCGGCCCGGTTCGGAGCGCAAAGAAGGTGCTGCAACGAACCACCGGCGACATGATCCGGCACGTGACGTATTCGCTCGCCGTTCACGGGATCGACGGTGCGGGCGCGGCCGCAGCCCTGAACCACGATCGCAGTGGTGCCGACCCGGCCGAGTTCGAGACATTCGCGGCCGAGCTCGAGACCTGGGCCGCCTCCGCCAACTTCCGCCCCACACACGGCATCGGCTTGTCGCCCGAGGAGATCGGCCCGGCCCTGCACCAGACGTCGGCACCCACTCGGGCGCTGATGGCGGCATCGGCGGCGGCATGCGTCGGCACCGCCACGTCAGCGATCGTGGCAAGTTCCGAGGATGAATCGGAGTTGCTGGGCGAGCTCGCCAACAGGGGCGTCGACGGCACCGTCACCGACGACCTTGCCGCAGCGCTCACCTCCGATCACGCCGTGGTATTCGTTCGAAGCGGCGCCGGCGCACTTCACCACGAGGCGCTCGCCGACAGCACCCCCGGTCGCGTCATCGGATTGCAGCCGCTCACCACGACCGCCAGAGGCCTGGCCTTCGCCGGACGCAACAGCACCATCATCGTGCCGGACTTCATCTCCGCCGGCGGCCTCACCCTTGCGGCAGCCGGCGACGATGCTTCGGCCGAGGACACGCTCGACCGCATTCGAACCGCCACGGCAGCGCTCGTCTCCGAACTCGAGGCCGAAGGCACCGACATGTTCGTGACCGCGTGCGAACGCGCCGAAGCCCACCTGCGCACCTGGACGGACGAGCTCCCGTTCGGTCGGCCGCTGGCACCCTGACCCACCGAGAGGAACCCATGACCGACACGGCTCCCGCTGCTCCACCCAAGAAGGAACGCTGGCGTTTCCAGTGGAAGGAGCTCTACGAGGAGGTGATCACGAGCGGGCTGTGCACCGGGTGCGCGGGCTGCGTGATCGCGTGTCCCCACGATGTGATCGGTTACAAGCACGAGCCCGGCGCATACACACCGTTCCATCTCGAAGAGGAGCTCGGCGAGGCGAACTGCGGCCACGGGGAGAAGGGCTGCACGAGCTGCACCCGCGCCTGCCCCCGATTCGGTTCATGGGAGACCGAAGCAGACATGCACCTGCATGGCCGGACCCGTGAGGCCGACGAGATGTCCGGCATCTACTCCGACATCCTGCTGGTCCGGGCCAGCGAGGACTACGTCTACGACATCGGCCAGGACGGCGGCCTCGTGTCGGCCATGTTGATCTGGCTCCTCGAAAACGACGTGATCGATGGCGCGTTGACCAGCGGAGTCGAGAGCCTCCCCGATGGTTCGCCCGGCTGGAAGGCCACACCGATGGTGGCGACCAACCGCGAGGAGGTGTTGCGGGGGGCCGGAAGCCGCTACACCTACAGCGCCAACACGATGGCGTACGACGAAGCGGTCGAAAAAGATCTGAAGAACCTGGCTCTGGTGGGCATGAGCTGCCAAACCTCGATCGCCCCGGTCATGTGGCATCGCCGGGTCGGCAAGGTGTCGAAGCCGATCAAGTTGAACATCGGCCTGCTCTGCTCAAAGAGCTTCGACGACTCGATGTTCGACGAGCTCTTCGGTGTGAAGTACGGCCTCCGCAAGGAGGACATCGCAAAGATGAACATCAAGGGCGTGTTCCAGATCTGGATGAAGAACGGCGACTACCACGAGATCAATCTCAAGGAGTGCCACGCCTGGACCCGCACCGGCTGCAATCACTGTCCAGACTTCGCGGCCGAGCATGCCGACATCAGCACGGGCGGTATCGGGAACGTCACCGACTGGACGCTGACGATCGTTCGCACCGAGCTCGGCCGGGCCGTGATCAAGGCGATGATCGACGACGGAATGATCGAGACCCGTCCCGGCGATGATGATCCGGCGGCGATTGCTCTGATGCATCGGCTTGCCGCCAACAGCCGCAAACGGTGGCCCGGCTGGGCGAACGGCGAGGCCGCAGTCGGCGTTTCCTGACGCCGACGACACGTCGACAAAACCGATGATGGCCCCCGCATCCGAAGATGCGGGGGCCATCGACGTTCTGGATCAGCTCTCGTCGGTCACGATCGGAGCGTCGGTGATGATCGCTTCGGTCGTGAGGAACAGCGCCGCGATGGACGCTGCGTTCTGGAGGGCGGAGCGGGTCACCTTGGCGGCATCGATGATGCCGGCGGCAACGAGGTCCTCGTACTCGCCGGTCGCAGCGTTGTAGCCGACCGAGCCTTCGAGCGAGCGCACTCGCTCGACGACGACGCCGCTCTCTTCACCGGCGTTGAGCGAGATCTGGTTGAGGGGTCCCTCGAGCGCCCGGCTGACGATGGTGGCACCGGTGGACTCGTCGCCCTTGAGCTTCTTCGCCTTCGCGTCTGCAGCGGCCTGGGCCCGCAGCAGGGTCACGCCACCACCGGCGACGACGCCCTCTTCGATCGCGGCCTTCGTGGTGGAGACGGCGTCCTCGATGCGGTGCTTCTTCTCCTTGAGCTCAACCTCGGTGGCGGCGCCGACCTTGAGGATGGCCACACCGCCGGCGAGCTTGGCGAGGCGCTCGTTGAGCTTCTCGGCGTCGTAGTCCGACGTGGTGTCGGCGAGTTCGGCGCGGAGCTGGGCGACGCGACCGTCGAGAGATGCAGCGTCGCCGCCACCCTCGATGATGGTCGTCTCGTCCTTGGTGATGACCACACGACGGGCCCGACCCAGGTTCTCGAGGGTGGCACCCTCGACGCTGAGACCGACCTCTTCGGAGATGACCTCGCCACCGGTGAGGATGGCGATGTCCTGCAGCATGGCCTTGCGGCGATCGCCGAAGAACGGTGCCTTGACGGCGGCGCTGGCGAACAGGCCGCGGACCCGGTTCACGACGAGCGTGGCGAGGGCTTCGCCCTCGACGTCCTCGGCGATGATGAGGAGCGGCTTGTTGGTCTCCTTGATGAGCTCGAGCACGGGAACGAGTTCGCGAACCGAGGAGATCTTGGAGGAGACGAGCAGAAGGTACGGGTCGTCGAGCACGACCTCCATGCGATCGGTGTCGGTGACGAAGTAGGGCGAGAGGTAGCCCTTGTCGAACCGCATGCCCTCGACGAGGTCCATCTCCATTCCGAAGGTGGTGCCCTCTTCGACGGTGATCACGCCTTCCTTGCCGACCTTGTCGATCGCCTCGGAGATGGTTTTGCCGATCTCGGGGTCGGCAGAGGAGATGCCGGCGACCTGAGCGATCTGGGCCTTGCTGCTGACCTCGACGGCGGAGCTCAGGATCGAGTCGACGGCGGCCTCGGTGGCAGCCTCGATACCGCGCTTCAGCGCTATGGGGTTGGCGCCGGCGGTCACGTTGCGCAGACCTTCACGGACCATGGACCATGCGAGCACCGTGGCGGTGGTCGTTCCATCACCAGCGACGTCGTCGGTCTTCTTGGCGACTTCCTTCACCAGGTTGGCGCCGATGGCCTCGTAGGGATCTTCGAGGTCGATCTCCTTCGCGATGGAAACACCATCGTTCGTGATCGTGGGTGCGCCCCACGACTTGGACAGGACGACGTTGCGTCCCTTCGGACCGAGCGTGACCCGGACCGCGTCAGCGAGCTGGTTCATCCCGGCCTCGAGTGACTTGCGGGCCTGATCGTCGAAGCTGATGCTCTTTGCCATGAATCTGCGCGTTCTCCTCGTGGAATTGCGATTGGCACTCTCGTGGTGCGAGTGCTGATTCTAGCGAGCGGAGAGATGATCGGCGACTGCCGCCGTGATGCAGGCCACGGTGTCGTCGAGGGCGCGGTCGAGGCCGAACTGTTCCTTGAGACTGATGGTCTCGATACGGACGTCGGCGCCGTCAAAGACCTGGCCGGCGACGGCGACGACCGGAACGCCTGCCGCTTCCGCCAGCCCGAGCACCCCGCCGACGACTTTCCCGTCGAACGACTCGGCGTCGACGAAGCCCTCGCCGGTGATGACCAGGTCCGCAGCGTCGATTGCGTTGGCCAGGCCGAGGGTCTCCGCGACGACGTCGAAGCCGTCCACGAGCTCTGCGCCGACGGTTGCGAGGCCTCCGGCAAGCCCTCCGGCAGCGCCGGCGCGCTCCAACGTGCGAACGTCGACGCCTCGCTCCGCCACCCACGTTTCGGCGAGCACGTCGAGCCGGCGGGTGAGCATCTTCACCTGAGCGGGTGAAGCTCCCTTCTGGGGGCCGAAGACCTCGGCCGCGTCGACGAAACTCGTTCGCACATCGCAGGCGACCCGCAGATCGATGCCCCGAAGTCGTTGCACCGCCCCGATCGCTTCAAGCGCGCCGAGGCCTCCGTCGGTCGTGGCCGATCCCCCCACGCCGACGATGATCGACCCGGCTCCGGCGTCGATCGCTTCGGCGATGAGTTCGCCCACGCCGCGGGTCGTCGCGGCGAGGGGGTCGTTGCCGTCGCGACCCCCGGCGATGACGAGCCCGGAGGCCTGGGCCATTTCGATGACGGCGCGGTCCTGGTCGAGTCGCCACTGTGCCTCGACCGGCTCGCCCAATGGTCCGGTCACCGTCGACGTGCGATTGGCGCCGCCGAGGGCGGCGAGCGTGCCCTCGCCCCCATCGGCCATCGGGACCGTTGCTGTGGTGTGCCCGAGCGACTCGGCCGCGTCGGCGATGGCGTCGGCCACCTCGCGGGCGGTTGCGGTGCCTTTGAACTTGTCGGGTGCCGCCAGGATGCGCATCCCCCATTCTGTGCATATTCCGCGCCGGCCCACACGTCTGTCGACCGACCCGTTTCTGCAGCTCTGGCACCCGCAGGGCGCTTCCTCCCCGACGCTACTTCGGTTACCGTGGGGTAATGGCCATCGATGTGGACGGACACGACGCAATCGTCGCCTCCATGACCGGGGGGATGAGACCCACTGGACCGCGGCCGTTCGCCGGGAGCGAACTCCTGCGAAGCGATGGACGTCCACTCCCCGAATTTCGTGCCGAACTGCGGAAGATTCCGGATCTCCGCAACGCCGTCACCTTCGCATCCATCTTCGTGGCCCCGTTTGTCGTCACGGCGCTGGTGATCGCCGCCGGCGCATGGTGGGCCATCGCGCTTGCGGTTCCCGTCATGGGCAACATCCAGAACCGGATGTACATCCTCCACCACGAAGCAGCGCACCGGCTGCTCTTCTCCAACCGGCGCCTCAACGACCTGCTCGGCGTCAACCTCATCGGGTGGTTGCCGTTCGGCACGGGCACACACCACTACCGGCGAGGCCATGCCAACCATCATCGCGACGAATTCGGCCCCAACGAGCCTGACTTCCTGCTCTACGCCTTCTACCCGATCGCCCGCGAGTCGCTTCGACGGAAGCTGCGCCGCGATGCCACCGGTGTCTCGGCCTATCGCATCCTCAAGCCACGATTCACGGGCCTGCTGAAAGCCAAGTACCTCCGGCTCAGCCTTCGGTTCTTCCTCGGCCAGGCAATCGTGTTCGGGCTGTTCCTCGCCTCGGGTGCCCCGCTGCTCTACCTGTGGATCTGGCTGCTCCCCTATCTGACCGTCTATCAGGTCGGCAATCGCCTGCGCTCCATCGCCGAGCATGGCGGCATGACTCGTTCGAACGATCGCCGGGATACGACTCACCACGTGGAGCAACGTCCGCTGGCCCGCCTGTTGATGGCGCCATACGGCGTTGGCTACCACCTGGCCCATCACGTGGACTCGGGTGTCCCGTTCCGGAACCTCCCGAAACTGCATCGGGCACTCGCCGATGGCGGCTACCTGGACGGCGCCTCGACCTGGCCCAACTACCCAGCGCTCTGGAAGGCCCTCATCCTTCGGTGAACGGCCGCCGATAGGCTCGGCCCCATGGCGAGACCCTTCGTGCTGGCGTCCAACCGGGGGCCGGTGTCCTTCTCTTTGGACGACGGCATCCTCACGAGCCGGCGTGGGGCCGGGGGCCTCGTGAGCGGACTCGGCCCACTCGTGCGCAACACGGACACGACGTGGATCGCCGCGGCGCTGAGCGAAGGTGACCGACGCGCTGCCGCCGATGGGATGATCGAGGCCGAGGGCTACCGGGTCCGGACGCTCGCCATCGACGAGGACGATCTCGAACTGGCCTACAACACGATCGCGAACGCCACCCTCTGGTACGTGCACCACGGCCTCTACGAACTCAGCCGCAGCCCGTCGATCGACATCGACTGGTACGACGCGTGGGCCGCCTATCGGCGATACAACCGTGCCTTCGCCGAAGCGATCGTCGAGGAGGCGGCAGAGGACGCGATCGTCCTGCTGCAGGATCACCACCTCGTCCTCGCAGCGCCGATTCTTCGGGACGAACGACCCGACCTGGACGTCGTCCATTTCACGCACACCCCATTCGCCACGGTGGATCAGCTTCGGGTACTCCCCGAGCTCGCCCGAACCGAACTCCTGCTCGGGTACGCGGCCGCAGGCGCAGCCGGATTCCATGCGGCCCGGTGGTCCGAGGACTACACGAACGCCGGGCGCACGTTCCTCGGCGTTCGGACACAGGGATTCGTCTCCCCCCTCGGCCCCGACCCGGACGCCATCCGGGCACTTGCCCACTCGCCGGAGTGCGATGCCGAACTGGCCACGTTGAACGAGGTCGTCGGCGATCGCATGCTCATCGCACGGGCGGAGCGGCTCGAGCTGTCGAAGAACCTG
>CALBVR010000391.1 GCA_937969565.1 uncultured Acidimicrobiales bacterium
GGAACTCGCTTTCCTTGCCGAGGCGACCGAGCAGATCACCGATCTGTGGGCCGCCTCCGTGTACGACGACCGGCTTCATACCGACCGAACGCAGCAGCACGATGTCTTCGGCGAAGGTCCGGCTGAGGTCGGGATCGATCATCGCGTTGCCGCCGAACTTCACGACCACGACGGCACCGCGGAACCGGTCGATGTACGGCAGCGCCTCGATGAGCGCCTGAGCGCGCCGGTTGGGTTCGAAGCCACGATCGGCCACGTCTTGCGCTGTTGGGGTGGGCTTGTCGTTCATGATCTGTAGCTGCCGTTCGCTTCGCTCACTAACCGAGTTCGACTTCGTCGAACTCGCATCGCTGTGCATTGTTTGTCCGTCATGACCTGTAGCTCGCGTTGATTTCGATGTAGCCGTGGGTGAGGTCGCAGGTCCAGATGGTGGCCTCGCCGTCGCCGATGCCGACGTCGACCGACAGCTGCACCTCGTCGTTGGTGAGGTGGTCGGTGGCCCGCTCCTCGCTGTAGCCGTCGGCCACCACGCCGTGTTCGGTCACGAGCTCGTCGCCGATGTGGATGCAAAGCGCATCCCGGTCGGCCCGCTCCCCCGCCTTTCCGACCGCCATGACCACGCGGCCCCAATTGGCGTCCTCGGCTGCAAGCGCCGTCTTGACGAGCGGAGAGTTGCCGATGCTCAGCGCAATCCGGCCGGCGGCATCGTCGGTCTCTGCCCCGGTGACCTTCACCGTGACGAACTTGGTGGCTCCTTCGCCGTCTCGCACGATCTGATGGGCCAGGTCGAGGTTCACCGCGTCGACCGCCTCAGCGAGTGCGGCCACCCTCGGATCGTTCACATCGGCGATGGGGTCGTTGCCCAGTGCGCCGGTTGCGAACAGCAGGACCGTATCGCTGGTAGACGTGTCGCTGTCGACCGTGATGCGGTTGTAGCTGGCCGACGCCGCACCGCTCAGCACGTGCTGGAGCACCTCGGCGCTGACGGCGGCATCGGTGAAGACGAAGCCGAGCATGGTGGCCATGTCGGGAGCGATCATGCCGCTTCCTTTTGCGATTCCCACGACCGTGGCCGTCTCCGAACCGAGCGCCGCCGTTGCCGTCGCGCCCTTCGCGAACGTGTCCGTGGTCCGGATCGCATTCGCTGCCGCTTCCCAGTCGGTTGTCTCAGCGGTCATGGCGCGCAGGCCGGCCTCCAGCGCTGCGTCAGGAAGCGTTTCCCCGATCACGCCGGTCGAGGTCAGATAGACGTCCTGAGCGTCGAAGCCGTGCACATCAGCGATGACGTCGGCCGTCAGCCGCGCTGAAGCGTCGCCGGCACGACCGGTGAAGGCGTTTGCGTTTCCGGCGTTGCACACCACCGCACGAGCCGTCCCCCGTGCGAGGATCTGCCGACACCAGTCGACGGGCGCCGACGGACACAGCGAGCGGGTGAACACGCCGGCAACCGTCGTACCTTCGGCCAACAACGCCAGGAACAGGTCGGCACGCTTCTGGTAGCGGAGGCCGGCCTCGTGGGTTCCCAGCTGCACGCCCGCGACCGCCGGAAGATCCGGAAACTCAGCCGGCGCGAGCGGTGAGACCGGGCTCATGGGTACACGCCGATCGTGGACAGGCCGGTGGTCTCGGCGATTCCGAGGGCGAGGTTCGCGTTCTGCACGGCCATGCCGGACGCGCCCTTCATCAGGTTGTCGAGGGTGGCGATCGCCATCACCATGCCGGTCCGAGGATCGACCCGGGCGGTCAGGTGCACGCTGTTCGAGCCGAGAGTGGCCTTGGTGGATGGGCTCCGCTCGCTGACGACCATGAACGGTTCGTCGGCGTAGAAGGAGCGCATTGCGTCGAGGGCGTGGTCGGTGGTGAGGCCGTCCTGTGCCGGCCGGGCATAGCAGGTGGCGATGATGCCCCGGTTCAGCGGAGCAAGGTGCGGCGTGAACAGCACCGAGGTGTCGGTTCCGGTCCGTTCGGTGAGTGCCTGTTCGATCTCGGGGGTGTGCCGATGCGTGAGCAGCCCGTAGGCGGTGACATCCTCGTCGACGGTGCAGAACGTGGTGTTCTCCTTCGGAGGCCGACCTGCACCGCTGACGCCCGTCACGAGGTCGATGACCATTCCGGTGCCGTCGATGAGACCGGCGTCGAGCAGCGGAGTCAGCGCGAATACAGCCGTTGCGGCGTTGCAACCCGTCGCGGCGATCAGCTCAGCTCCCTGGATCTTGTCTCGAAACAGCTCGGGGAGTCCGTAGACGAACTCGTCCAGCAGGGCCGGTGCCGTGTGCTCGGCCTTGTACCACTCCGGGTAAAGATCCTTGTCGTGCAGACGGAAGTCCGACCCGAGGTCGACGATGTGGCCGACACGGCCGCGGATCTCTGGCACGACCGACATGCTGATGCCGTGGGGCAGCCCGATGAACACCAGGTCCAGTCCGTCGACGGCTTCCGGCGTGAACGGGTCGTAGGTACGGTCGCCGTAGGCCGCCGCAAGGCTCGGGTAGAGATCGGCGATGGGCGTTCCGGCTTTGGAGTCGCCGGTGGCGACAACCAGCTCGAGGTCCGGATGTCCGGCGATCAGCCGGAGCAGTTCGGTACCCGTGTAGCCGGAGGCGCCGACGACGCCGACACGTTTGGGTGAAGATGCAGACACGAGGCGTGAGCCTAGCGCCCCTTCCACCACATTGCATATCTATGCATGATCTCGTTGATCCACGCTCTCCGGGCCCGCTCTCGTAGGGGTCAGACCCCCAATCCCCATCAGGGGTCTGACCCCTAATCGCGTGTAGGGGTCAGACCCCTTTGGA
>CALBVR010000392.1 GCA_937969565.1 uncultured Acidimicrobiales bacterium
ACCACTCCCGGTGGATCATCTCCACCCGTTCCTGAATCACCTCGCGCTCCGCATCGGTGAATTCGTGGTGACGCATCGCCGGCTGATCCACGAAGAGGTACCAGGCGTAGGTCACCACCGAGCCGTCACCCAGCTCCACCTCGAAGCTCTCGGTCGCCGGCCCCGGTGACTGCCACGGGCTGTCCGGATCCGTCGGCGTCTCGAACGGGCTCGTGTTGTTCTGCGGCTCATCGAGCGTCGTGAAGACGTGGTCGGCGAGGCCGGTCTCCGGCGGGAGCTCCGACTCGAGGATCGGCGTCCACACCTTGCCGAAGTTCGCCGACGGGTCATCGTCCAACCGGAAGTACTCGGGCAGCACGAAGAAGCGATCCGTTCGCTCCACCCGATCCAGATTCCACCGGTAACGGAACGTGTCCCGATCGGTCAGGTCCACCTCCACCAGCGACGACCACTCGATCGAATACTCCGGGTCGCCGTCCTCCACGCCTTCCGGGATGATGATCCAGCCGAGGTGCTCGTTCACGTGGTCACGATCCTCGAAGCCCTTCACCAACGTCCCCTCGGCCGCAAGCTCACCGGTCGGCGCACCGCCGCCGGCGAACCACGCCTCGGTCGAATCCCACAGTGCGTCCCGCCCGTACGCAGTGATGTTGTTGAGGATGATCGACGAGTTCTCGTCGCCACCGTTCGCCGGGAACTGTGTGCGCGTCGTCTTCACATACGGCGTGCCATTGACATCGACCGCCTGCGCCGCCGGGATCTCCCAAAGCTCCACCTCAAACTGCTGGTTCTGATCCGACCCCACCGAATCCAGAAACAGGCTCTCGTCCAGCACGTCGGCAACCTCCGGCACGTGCGTCAGCGGATACGAGTAGAAGTCAGGCAGGAAGAACGCCACCGGCCCCTGGAAGTTCTCGGTGCTCATGAACAGCGTCCAACTCTGATTGCCGGTCTCGACCGTGCCCAACGGGCCACTCGTCTCCCGGGCATCGATGATCGGCAACGGGTGATAGCCGTAGCCCAACAAACCACCGCTCGAATCCGCCGCCATGTTCAAACCGTCCGGCGGGAACAACACGTACGGGCTCAGCTGGGCAACCCCGTACTTGCCCTGCGGCACGTCCCAGCTCCAGTCCTCCCAGTGCACGTCTCCCTCCAGGCCGCCGCCGGCACCCGGGCCGTTCGCCCAATGCGTGAACTCGGACGACACGCCGCCCATCGTGAACTTCGTTCCCTGGCTCGGGAACCGATTGCCCGACCCAGTCCCGGTCCCTCCCTCGATCGTCGAATAGAAGCCGTGCTCCCCGTCCTTCGCCGCCATCCACGTCCCCGGCAACCCGCCAGCGAACCGCGGCCCGGCGTGGACCTCCTGCCACGGCCACACCGCCACATGCATGGAGAAGCCGGCGTCCAAGCTGTCGTCCTCCACCCACTCGAGCGGGAACGCCAACGGACCGGTGATGAACCACTCCGCATCATCCGGGGCATCGAAGTCGACCGGCCCACTCGGTGTCAGGCCACTGTCGAACACGGTCGGCAGCACCGACTCGGCCGGTGTGCTTCCTTCAGTCGGCTCGCTGGCCGGTTCACTCGACGACGGATCGCTGACGGTGGCCGTTGTGCTCGAACACGCCGTAAGCAGCACGACGATCGAAACAACGGCACGGAGTTGGGGAGACATCCTCTTCATGGCCGCGAAGATGACACCAACCGAATGAAGCGAGCATGAAGACCCATGACCTCGCCTTCATGGAGCTCTACGTTGGGGTTGGTTGCGGCCGCACACGGCTCGCAACCTGAAGGAGACACCCATGGGACTCGCCGACTTCCTGAGCAGGCGCACCCGCAGCGAACGAGACGACGAGCTCACCGAACGCGAACGTCAAGAGGCCCGAGCGTGGGCCAAACAGCGCCGCATCAACAAGGAGCTCCGCTCCAACCGCTCCGCCTCGAAACTCCGACGAGCCCGCCGCAACATCGAACGCTCCCGCGGCGACAAGTAGCGCCCCGGAAGGCCCGACGGTCGGCTACTCCGGTGGCGTGCGGAGGATCTTCTCGATCGCCTTGCCCTTGGACAGCTCGTCGACGAGCTTGTCCATGTAGCGGATCTCCCGCATGAGGTCTTCCTCGACCTCCTCCACCCGGATGCCACAGATCGACCCCGTGATGAGCTCACGGTTCGGGTTCAGCTTCGGCGCCTTCGCAAAGAACGTCTCGAAGTCGGTGCGCTTGTCGAGATGCGTCTGCAAGCGCTTCGGCGTGTACCCCGTGAGCCAACGAATGATCTGGTCGACCTCGTCCTTGGTCCGGCCCTTCTTCTCCGCCTTGGTCACGTAGTGCGGGTACACCTCGGCGACAGGCATTGCATACAGCCGGGCGTGCGTGGCCTTCGTGTCCGTTCCCATGGGTCGTGCTCCTTCGCCGTCGTGGCTTCGAGACTAGACAACCGAAGTGACACGTCGCTCAGCGTCAGTCCAGTCGGCGAACGTGGATCTCACCCGGATTCTGCAGGTCGTTGTAGTCCTTGCCAGGCGCGCCGGCGACAACGATGCCATCCGAAACGGCAACCGACCCTCCGAGTCCATCGCTGAACGGCATCGTCGGACTCTCCGTCACCGTCGGCGCTCCCACCATGACGCCGTCTCGTGGAAACACTCGATACGCACTCGGCCGCGCCCATGGAGAACCGATCACAACGTAGTTATCCGAGATCGCCACCGACGTTCCAGTACGTCCTGCAGTACCAGGCTCCAAGGTGGCGAAGAGAAGCTCCGATGAGGATCCCGTTCTC
>CALBVR010000393.1 GCA_937969565.1 uncultured Acidimicrobiales bacterium
GAACTCGAGGCGGCCATGCGTCGTCGGGGAGCGGACCGCGCCGGCTTCGAAACGATCGTGGCCACGGGCGCCAACAGCGCTCGGCCCCACCACCGTCCCGGCGACACGCCGGTGCGGCCCGGTGATCTCGTCGTCGTCGACTTCGGCGCGGAGACGGGCGGCTATCGCAGCGACATGACGCGAAGTTTTGTCGTAGGCGCTCCCAGCGACCGTCAAGCGGAGTTGTTGGACGGTGTTCTCGCCGCACAAGCTGCCGGAGTCGCGGCCGCCGGACCGGGCGTTCCGACCGCCGAAATCGACGCAGCCTGTCGAGACCACCTCACGTCGATCGGTCTGGGGGAGTGGTTCACCCACGGAACCGGCCACGGAGTGGGACTCGATATCCACGAGGCTCCGTCGGTGAGCGCCAGCGCCACTGCTACGCTCGCCCCTGGCCACATCATCACGGTCGAACCCGGCGTCTACCTTCCCGAGGTGGGAGGCGTCCGCTGGGAAGACACGCTGGTGATCACCGACGATGGCGCCCGCGCCCTCACGAAGGCCGAGAAACGACCCATCGTCGACCTGCACACCGCCTGAGGAGTTCTCATGCCCACCATCACCACCAACGATCTCAAGAACGGGATGCACCTCGACCTCGACGGTGACCTCGTTCAGGTACAGGACTTCCAGCACGTGAAGCCGGGCAAGGGGCACGCCTTCGTGCGTACGACCCTGCGCAACGTGCGCACCGGCTCGACTGTGGACCGCACCTTCCGGGCCGGCGAGAAGGTCGAACGGGCGATGATCGACAAGCGCGACATGCAGTACCTGTACAAGGACGGCGAGGACTACGTCTTCATGGACAACGAGAGCTACGACCAGCGCAACGTGTCGCCGGCCACCCTCGGAGACACCGCCAACTACATCATCGAGGGCCGCTCAGCCACCGTGCTCATGTACGGCGAGGAGATCGTCGGCACCGACCTGCCAGCGTCCGTGGAGCTCACGATCGCGGAGACCGAACCCGGCCTCCAGGGCGACCGTTCGTCCGGCGGCACCAAGCCGGCGACGCTCGAGACCGGCGCCCCGATCCAGGTTCCGCTCTTTGTGAACATCGGCGACGTCGTGAAGGTCGACACCCGCTCCGGCGAGTACCAGTCCCGGGCGTGAGCGGCTCACCACTCTCGCTGAGCCGCCGCGAGGACCGCGAGGCGGCCCTTTCGTTCCTCTACGAAGCCGACATGTCCGGCGACACCATCGACGAAGTGACCCAACGGCGCTTCGCTGATCCGGATGAGTACGGCACCACCCTCGCACTCGGCGTTGCCGAGACCCTCGACGAGCTCGATGAACGAGTCGACGCCGTCGCCGACGAGTGGACCATTTCTCGGATGGCCGGCATCGACCGCGCCATCCTGCGGATGGGCGTGTGGGAGCTGCTGCACAACGTCAACGTTCCGGTCTCCGCCGTCGTCTCCGAGGCGGTTGCGCTTGCCGAGCAGTACTCCACCGAAAAGTCAGCGCCGTTCATCAACGGCATTCTCGTGAAGATCGCTGGGCAGGTTCGGCCGTCTGATGACTGACGCGCAGCCGATCGCGTCGCTTCTTCGCGACACGACCGGCGACGCTTCTCTTCGCACCTGGCGGATCGATGACGCGCCTGCGCTCCTCTCGGCCTGGACCGATCCCGACGTCGCCCGTTGGAATGGCGTGCCGCCCGAACCGAGCATCGAACTCGCCACCAAGTGGCTCACGGGGGCAAGCCGCCAAACGACCGCCTCGCCGTCGATCGACATCGTTCTCGTCGACGACAACGACCAGGTCCTCGGTGAAGTCGGGTTCGTGATCGATCGGCAGCGACAGGTGGCCGAGGTCGGCTTCTGGGTTGGGGCCGCGCACCGTCGCCATGGGGTCGGCTCACGGTTGCTCGCGGCGGCTCGACAGCTGGCGCCGCAACTCGAACTCGAGCGGGCGTTCGCCATCAGCGAAGCGGAGAACGAAGCCGCCATCGCCCTCCTGGGTGCTTGCGGGTGGCCGGAGGTTGCCACAACCACGTCGAAGCGACGGGCGTTCCTTCTTCCGACTCCGTCCCCGACGTGACCGCTGAGCGGATCTATCTCGTCAGCGGTCTCATTCGGCGCGCCTGCTCCCGCGGCTACTGGCCGTTGTTGTTCGTGCGGCTGGTGACCGAAGTCGAACTGAGCGCTCTGGAACTCGTGCTTCTCGGCACGGTCATGGAGCTGACGATTCTCACGATGGAGATTCCGACCGGGGTGGTGGCCGACGTCTACAGCCGCAAGTGGTCCGTCGTCATCTCCTTCCTGGTCATGGGGATCGCGATGGCGCTCAGCGGGCTCTTCGAGCCGTACATGCTCCTCGTCGGCACCCAGATCCTCATCGGGTTCGGCAACACATTCGAGACCGGGGCGGAGACCGCGTGGATCACCGCCGAACTCGGCGGTCCCGCTGCGGCCGAACCGGTGATCCTTCGTCGGGCCCGGCTCCAGCTGCTCGCCGGTGTGGCCGGCATCGTCGGATTCGCCGGGCTCGCTGCCCTCACCTCGTTGACTGTGGCACTCGTGGTCATCGGCGCGGTCTACGTCGGCTGGGGCGTGGTTCTCGGAGTGCTGATGCCCGAGACGAACTTCGAGCGAAGTCGGGGCGAGGGTTGGTCGGCGTTCACCAGCATGCTCACCGACGGGTATGGGCAGGCCCGGCGGATTCACCCATTGCGGATCCTGGTCACGGTGGTGTTCATCGGCGGTCTTGCCAAGGAGGCGATCGACCGGCTCGATGTGCAGCGGCTGGTCGACGTCGGATTACCCACCGAGTTCGACGAAGTGCTGGTGATCGGGCTGATCACTGCGATCAAGCTGCTGATCGCCTCAGCGCTGCTCTTCGCCGCGCACCGCCGTATCGGCGAAACGGACCTGATCGCAGCGATGACCGTGCTCCTGCTCGGCGTTGCCGTGGGCGTTCTGCTGCTCGCGCAGGTGAACGTTCTCGGGATTGCGGCACTCGGGCTCATCCTGCAGGGCGGCTTCCACTTCGCGACGGAGCCCGTGGTCACCACCTGGACGAACCGGTTTGCGTCCGACGACGCCCGTGCGACCGTCCACTCGTTCATGGGCCAGGCGGAAGCGTTCGGTGAAATCGTCGGCGGCATCGTGCTCGGCGTGGTCGCCCAACTCATCTCCGTACCGACGGCCATGACCGTCTCCGGCGTGCTCTTCCTGCTCGCCTCGGTCACCGCCACCCGGGCACGTTCGGGCTGGGACACCGCCTCGTCCTGAACCAGAAGTGCGGTCGCTCGACGGAGAATGACCCGATCAGATGACCACGGAACCCGTCACGCAAGTGACGGCGTCACCACCGACCCAGATCTCGCCGTCGGCTTCCTCCACATGCACGCGACCCGCACGGTCGAGCGCGGTGCCTTGCGCCGCCACGTACGGTGCCTCCAGCCGTCCGCTCGCCAAGAGCCACTGGGCCAATGCAGCGTTGAGGCTGCCCGTCACCGGATCTTCCACCGCCTGCTCCCGTGAGCGGAAGAACGCGCGGACCTCGATCGCGATGTCTTCATCTGCATGGGGTCCGGCCACCCCGATCTTGTTCGGGCCGACGACGCCGATCGGATGTGGTCCGACCACCCCGATGTCGTACTGCTCCTCCGCTGCGAAGTCCGGTTGGAGCGCCAGCACCGCCTCGGCACTCTCGAGGAGCACCGCCACCCAACCGGGGCCGTTGTCGGCCCACTGCGCGTCGACGATCGCTGCCCGATCGACGGCCAGCACGTTGCAGACCCGGGCGATGTCCGCCTCCTCGACGGGCCCGGAGCGCAGCAGCTGCGGCGCAGCGAAGGCCAACCGTCCGTTGCTGTGTCGGAGGGTGACGAGCCCGAGACCGCACTCCTGGATGATCGTCCCCTCGGTCTTGGGCACGCCACCGGCTTCCAGCCAAGCGTGGCAGGTTCCGATGGTGGGGTGCCCGGCGAACGGAAGTTCAGCGGTCGTGGTGAAGATTCGCACGCGATAGTCGGCGGCCGGATCGGTCGGCGGCACGAGAAAGGTCGTCTCGCTCAGGTTCGTCCAGGTTGCGAATCGCTGGAGTTCCTCGTCGCTGAGGCCGGTACCGTCGTGCACCACGGCGACGGGATTGCCCCGGTAGGGGACGGAGGTGAACACATCGACCTGGGAGAATGCTCGCATCTGCTCTTCCTAGCACGGTGGCTTCCCGTCGGAAACGGAGATTTCCGTCGAAAATCGTCGGTCCACCTGCGCGACCCGAAGGACAAACCACTACGGTGAAGTTTGCGACCGTGAAGTGCGTCCCGTGAGGCGCATACGGCCGGGAGGAACCGTGGTAGACGCGCACATGCGCTCAGATTCGAACGCCGAGACGGCGACGTCGAGCAATCCCATCGGTCGTTCCTCCGGTCGGTTCGTCGCACGCACACAGGTGCTCTCGGTCGATGACGTGGCTCGGGCCACGCGGCGGATGGCGCACGAGATCATCGAACGCAACCATGGCCTGGATCGGGTCGTCCTGATCGGCATGGAGCGCGGTGGCGTTCCGATCGCCGAGGCGCTGGCCACGGCCCTGCTCGACATCGAGGGCATCGAGGTGCCACTCGGCTCGGTCGATGTGTCGTTCTATCGGGACGACATCGGCACGGCCCGGATCGTTCCGGAGGTCACCCGCATCTCGTTCCCGGTCGAGCAGGCCCACGTGGTGCTCTGTGACGACGTGCTGTTCACCGGCCGTACGGTCCGCGCGGCGCTCGACGCCGTGACCGACTTCGGTCGGCCATCGACGATTCAGCTCGCGGTCATGGTGGATCGGGGCCATCGTGAGCTGCCGATCCGACCCGACTATGTCGGCAAGAACCTCCCGACGAGCCGGGGCGAGAGCGTCAACGTGTCCCTGGAGGGCGTGGCGCTCGGAACGATGGTGCACGACGAGGAGAACATCGCCGAATGAAGGATCTGCTCACGATCGACCAGCTCGGCGCGGACGGGATCAACGAGATCATGAAGGCGGCCGACAGCTTCGCCGAGGTCTGCCAGCGTCCCGTGCCCAAGGTTCCTGCCCTGCGCGGCCGCACCGTCGCATCCATGTTCTTCGAGGACTCCACCCGCACCCGCACCTCCTTCGAGACGGCGGCCCGGCGGCTCTCCGCCGACACGCTCAATTTCAGCGCCGCGTCGTCGTCGGTCAACAAGGGCGAGTCCCTGCGAGACACCGTCGAAACGATCGAGGCGATGGGGGTCGACGCCATCATCGTCCGGCACCGTTCGTCCGGTGCACCCCAGCAGATCGCCCAATGGGCCTCGGCGTCGGTCATCAACGCCGGCGACGGTTGGCACGCCCACCCCACGCAGGCGCTGCTCGACGTCTACACGATCCGGCAGGAAGGCCGCAGCTTCGACGGGCTTCGCATCGCCATCGTCGGCGACATCCGCCACAGCCGGGTGGCCCGCAGCAACATCGAGGCCTTTTCGGCACTCGGCGCCGAGGTCACCGTCGTCGCTCCGCCCACGCTCCTGCCGCCCCACGTCGATGTACTGGGCGCAAAGGTCAGTCACGACATCGATGCTGTGCTCGCCGAGACCGACGTCCTCTACCTGCTCCGCATGCAGCGCGAGCGGATGGACCAGGCGCTCGTGCCATCACTCGGCGAATACCACCGGGCGTTCGGGCTCACCCCGAATCGAGCGAGCCGACTCGCCGACAACGCGCTCATCATGCACCCCGGTCCGATGAACCGC
This sequence comes from uncultured Acidimicrobiales bacterium, assembly GCA_937969565.1. Lineage (GTDB taxonomy): Bacteria > Actinomycetota > Acidimicrobiia > Acidimicrobiales > SHLQ01 > SHLQ01. Next base: position 5,751 of record CALBVR010000393.1, read on the forward strand.
GGCGTGGAAATCTCGCCCGAAGTCACCGACGACCCACGGGTACGAGTCCTCAATCAGGTCACGAACGGTGTGATCGTCCGCATGGCGGTCCTGTATCTGGTCCTCAGCAGCGCCGCCGCAGAACGGAGCGCGTCATGACCGTGCAGGTACTGCGGGGCGGGTTGATCGTCGACCAGGCCGGCGAGCGTCGAAGCGACGTGGCCATCGACGACGGCGTGATCATCGAGGTTGCCGAATCGATCGAACCCCCGCTCGGTTCCGAGGTGTTCGACGCCTCCGACGCCTACGTCCTCCCCGGTCTCGTCGACCTCCACACCCACGTGCGGGAGCCCGGACGTGAGGAAGCCGAGACCATCGCAACTGGCGCTCGAGGTGCCGCGCTCGGCGGTTATACGGCGGTTGTTGCGATGCCGAATACGACCCCCACGATCGATTCGCCCTCACTCGTGCGCGATGTGTTGGCGATTGCTGAGGGCGCGCTTTGCGAGGTTGTCCCGGCGGCGGCGATGACCGTCGGCCGCGAAGGCACGCTGCTCACGCCGATGGGCGAGCTTGCCCGGATGGGTGTTCGCCTGTTCACCGACAACGGCCGGGGCGTGCAAGATCCCGCCTTGATGCGGTCGATCATGGAGTACGCAACCGGACTCGAGGCAATCACTGGAGGCCGTTCCGTCGTGCTTGCCCAGCA
>CALBVR010000394.1 GCA_937969565.1 uncultured Acidimicrobiales bacterium
CTCGTACTGCTCGCGAACCGCTGCCTCACCCGTGCCGAACTGCACCGTCTCGGCAACCGAGAGCTGCACAGGCTCGTCGGGGTTGTAGACCGCGTCGTCGGTGATTTCGAAGTTGTTGATCACTCGGTCGGCACCGAGAACACCACTGGCTGCGCTCTCGATCAGACTCGACGTCGCCTGATCGGGGACCGACCCTTCGAGGTACATGTTGTCTCCGTCGATGACGAAGCGCTGCGTCGGCTCCGCATCGATCGGGGTCGAGACCGCTGCGAGCTGGGGTGGAGCGGGCGTCTCACGCTCGAGAAAGTCGGCCACATATGGCCATCCGAACAGGCCGCCAACGGCGAGTACGCCGATGCCGACGACGCCGGCCAGAGCCTTCTTCACGACCGCCCCGTCGACACTCGAGCCGCGACGCTTCTTCTCGTCCTCCGGCTCCGGCTCCGGCGCCTCGGGAGCTGGTTGGTTGCTCAAGACCCCGCCCAGGTCGTCGCCGAGTTGAGCTTGAATGTTCAACAAGCTGTCCGCGATCTCAGGTCTCATCGTCACGACCCATCTATCGGCGCGTTTTTGAGCTGGCTTGAAGTGACCAACGGCCAGACTTCGTTCAGTTCACCCGCTTGCGGGGGGCAACGCTCGAGCCACGACACCGAGAGTGGACGCAGCCCGCTCGATCGGCCACGCTCTCCCGGTGCAGATCTCAGAGCTCTTCGACGTGTCAGGCAAGGTCGCTGTGGTGACCGGAGGTTCCCGAGGGATCGGCGAGATGATCGCTGAGGGTCTCGTTCGCAACGGCGTGCGGGTCTACATCACCGCTCGCAAGGCCGACGCATGTGACGCCACCGCGGCCCGCCTGAGCGAGTTCGGAGAGTGCATCTCGCTGCCGGCGGACATGGCCGACGAGACCAGCATGAATGCCTTCGTCGCCGAGTTGACCGAGCGAGAGTCGGCCATCGACATCCTCGTCAACAATGCCGGAGCTGCCTGGGGTGCCCCGCTCGGCGAGTTTCCCGCCGGCGGGTTCGACAAGGTGATGAACATCAACGTCCGAGCCCCATTCATGTTGTCGCAGGCGCTTCTGCCGCTGCTGAAGAGCAACGCCACAACCGAGGACCCCGGCCGCATCATCATGATCGGATCGATCGACGGGATCCGGGTCCCCTTCGGTGACAACTTCTCCTATTCAGCCTCGAAGGCGGGGATCCACATGCTCGCCCGCCACCTCGCTCACTTCGTCGTCGAGGATCACATCACCGTCAACACGATCGCCCCTGGGCCGTTCGAGTCGAAGATGATGGCCTACATGCTCGAAGACGATGACCGCCGGGCGATGGTCGAGTCGACCGTGCCCCGCAAGCGCATCGGCTCACCCGAAGACGTCGCCGGCACCGTGATCTATCTGTCGAGCCGTGCTGGAGCGTTCTGCACCGGCAACGTGATCCCGCTCGACGGAGGAATCAGCACGCACGGTTGAGCGCTCAGGCCGAGTCGAGCGATCAGGCCGATTCGTCGACACAGGGCACACGGGCCCTCGTCGATCCGTCTGCGAAGACGGGGGCCACGCCGATCGTGACCTCTTGCCCTGGAGCGGTCTCGACGTAGGTTCGCGAACTCGTGGTGCGCCGGTAGGTCGACGACTCGTCGCCGGCGACGTCGATCTTCAGCCCGTAGGAGGCAACGCCATGGACGTCGTCCCAGGTGACGGTCGACCTGCCGGTGTCACTCGTCGACAGCGTGCACCGCATGTCGGTGACACCCGTGCCGGCGACGACTCGGGCCATTCCACAGGGTCGACGCGCCTGTTCTTTTCCGCCGTCGAAGATGGGTGACATCGCGACGGTCACGCGGATCTCGTCGGGCATCGGGATCACGACCGGCGACTCGATCGCCGAGGCGTACTGCGATCCGTCGCCCGGCACGTCCAGCTTGTAGGTCACGCTCTCGACGCCGCGGACCTCGGGCCACGCGATCTCGATCCCGCCCTCGACACCGCGAACCGAGCACGAAAAATCCTCCGCCGAGACGTCGAGTTCGGCATCGGCCAACGGCGTCATCGACGCGATCGCGCCGAGGAACGCAACCGCTCCGAAAACCAACATGAACGGGGACAGACGTCCCCTGCTCAAAACCGCCATGTACTTCCTCCGCCGGTGACACGAGCCACCGCTGTCGCCACCACACGGTGTAGCGGCTCGGCCACGTCCGGGCAAACGCCGGCCGGCGAGAAACTACGGTGTTGCAATGCGCATTCTGCTCGTCGACGGTTTCACCGAAGACTCGTCGAGCGCGCTCCCCGACGCGATCGAACGGCACCTGCACGCTCAGGGCCACGACGTCGAGACGCTGCGGCTCGTTTCCTCCGGGTTCGACGAATACATGTCTGAGGAGGAGCGTCGGGCCTACCACGAGATCGACAACCTCGTCACCGAGCCTCAACGGCGAGCGGTCGGCCTCGTGCGCTCCGTCGACGGCATCGTCGTGTGCTGCCCCATCACGGCCGGCACAGTCGCCCCGATCGTGAAGGGCTGGTTCGAACGGATCTTCGTCCCCGGCGTCGCCTTCAAGCTGACCGAGTCGGGTCGCATCGTCCCCGCCCTCGCCAACCTGCGACGGGTCGCCATGATCACCGAATGCCCCGCCGCCGGCGCACGGAGCATCCACGGAAGAGACGGCTGCGGTCGCTCGCTCACCCGCGCCCTGCGCATGAACGGCAGCCTCCGCTGCCGAGCGAGCTACGGGTCGGTCACACCCAGCGAGTCGCCAGACCGCGGAGTCGCCCGAACGCTGCGGCGCTGGGCGACGGGCTGAACGGCGCATCGTCGGTCGGGCCGAAATGCCGCTCGACATCGTCGAGAAAGCCGGTTGCCCGCTCGGGTGTGAGGCGATCCATCTTGTAGATCGGAACCCAGTCCAGCGACGCCGTCGGTGAACACGCGGGGATGAGGTGCCGGTCGAGCCATCGTTTGCCCCATTGGCCCTGGACGTTGTTGGTGAGCGTCGAACCACCACACGAGGTCACCGCCGACACCGACTCGATACCGGCGAGTGGCTCATCGGAATCGAGAACCATGTCGTGGAGCCAGTCGAGCAACATCGCCGGCTGTCCGCCCCACCAGGTGGGGTACACCAGCGCGAGATGGTCGGCGGCCGCAACGTCGTCTCTGGTCGGTCGCTCCCCCGCCCCGAGGCGCGCCACCGCAGGATCGGTGCCGCTCGCCGCGAGCCCACGCTGCACCCGTTCGAGCACCGCAGCATTGAAGCTGTCGGGCACGGGGTGGGCTTGGACGACGAGGCTGGACGACATGGGTCAGAGCAGTGAAATCAGAGTTGGGACATCAGAGCTGGGGCAGCACGCCTTCGGCGATGCGGTGGACCTGGTCCTCGACCTTGTCGTAGGAGTCGCCGGGCATCCCCGGGAAGAAGGTGAGGTTCTCCAACCCGCCGAGATGGTCCCGGTACCAGGCGATCTGCTCGGCCACGTCGTCGGCGGTGCCGACGAGCCAGACCTTGTTGTCGATCGACTCTTCGAGCGACGGGATCAGGCCCGGTTCGGCCGGCTTGCCGTTCTCACCCATGTAGCCACGGCTCCACCCGTACGGACCGAGGAACTTCCAGAACTCGTCGTGACCGTTTCGGACCGACTCGATGGCCTTCTCGCGGGTGTCCTCGATGCACGTGTTGACCACGAGCATGCGCTTCTCGCCCACGGCCAGTTCGGTGCCGTGGGTCTCGGCGTAGAGCTCGGCGTAGCGATCCCAGAACTGCTTCATGAAGGTGTGGTGCTTGAGCCACATCACGCCACCCCAGCCCTTGACCGGAACGGTGTTGAGCGTCGGCGGCGAGGTGATCGCCTGCCAGATCTCATAGGGGTGCATCGGGCGTGGGAGGAGCGTGAGGTCTTCGACGAAGCCACCTCGGTCGGGGATGCCGGGCACGGGGAACTCGAAGATGTCGCCCTTGAAGGAGAAGGTCTCGTTGTCGAGTGCGAGCCGGATGACCTCGATCGCCTCGTCGAACTGCTTGCGATTCAGTTCGTCGGCGTCGGCCTTGTCGGGGTTGTCGAAACTGCCGATCTTCGTGCCGAGATTCTCCGCCTCACGGGGCACGGTGCCTCGCCCGATGCCGAGCACACCTCGCCCGCCGGACAGGTTGTGCATGGTGGCGAAATCCTCGGCCAGCTTGAGCGGGTGCCACTGTCCGACCACGTTGAACATCGTGCCGATGCGGATCTGCTCGGTGCGGGCGGCCAGGGCAACGCCGGTCATCAGACCGTTCGGGACGACCTCATAGCCCTCGTACTGAAAGTGGTGCTCGGTGAGCCAGAACTAATCGAAGCCGAGCTGGTCGCACAGCACGCCGACGTCGAGGATCCGCTCGGTCGTCCGCCAGACCTCTTTCGAGTCGTAGCGACGATCGGTGGGTGCCGGTGGACCGGCGCCCGCATCGTCCATCTCAACGCCACCGAAAAGGAACACCCCAGCTCTCATGGCGCCGACTCTAGGTCAGGGTGGTGAACGACCGCATCGTGGGAGCGGGGGACACTTCACCGAATGCGCGCGTCATCAGCTCGTCGACCGCATCCACCTCGTCCATGGTGATCGCCTTCCACAGCTCGAGCGACTCCCACCAGATGAGCGCCTGAATCGACTCGTCAGCGTCGTCTCGCCACACCTCTTTGCGCACGAACCCCGGCTGATCCTCGAGAAAGGTCGTCCAGACGGCGGCGTCGGCCCGAAGCCACGCCTCGACTCGATCACCGGGGACTCGGAAGGTCAGCATCTCGACAACCACGCGTTGGACGCTAATGCAGCACGGAACGCAGCAGGGTCGTCGGGGCTGATGCGGTGGCGGATCGCTTTGTGACCGTGATATGAACCCCGTGTTTCCTCTGGGGGCAGACGGACGATCGCGCTCTAGGGTGCGTCGTTGGAGCTTCCGGGTGCACTCGCTGGGCGACGTACGTCCGGTCTACTTGTGGGGAGAGGCAGATCCGAATGACCGGTACGGCCGGCGCCGCCTTGGCGTTCGACATGATCGGGATGACCTTCCCCGACGGGACCGAGGCGCTGCGCGACATCTCGTTCACCGTCGATCGCGGCGAATTCGTGACCATCGTCGGCCCATCGGGCTGCGGGAAGTCCACGCTGCTCAAGATCGCCTCGGGCGAGCGCTCGAAGTCCGAGCAGCTCGGCTATGGCGACGCCGAGTTCGTGCCCTGGCAGATCGGCGCGACGATGTGAGGCGAGGGCGCGGGCGAGGTGCTATTGCAGCCTCGCTCTAGCCTGAGGTTCCGGGCCGGCCGGTTGGCCAGGTCGACAGCGCCTGCTCGGCGATGGCCCGCAGCACGTCGCGACTGAAGCCGGCCTTGGCCTGCA
>CALBVR010000395.1 GCA_937969565.1 uncultured Acidimicrobiales bacterium
ATCCGCTCGACCCGAGGAGACCTCGTGTAACCGGTGCTGCTGTAACACTGAGCAAGCGCTGTGCTACCGACAACCCGGCCGCCGATCCTCGACCGATGCCGAGTTCTCAATGCAGAGCCCGAGAGGAGAATCGAACTCCTGACCTATTCATTACGAGTGAATTGCTCTACCGACTGAGCTACCCGGGCGTGGACCCAAAACGGTAGCAGCATCCGAACGGGTTACCGACCGGCGACGCGTTACATCCGCCGGGGAAATGGCCGATGATTGAGTGATGGCAGGTCGCGCGCTCCAGCTGGTGTCCGAGGAGGACCCGGACGATGGCGACGCCCTCCTGCGCCTGCGGGCTCGCATCGCCACCCAGATCGCCGAAGGCCAGCGCCACGACGTCATCATCGATGCGCTCACCCGCACGCTGACCCAACGAATCCCCGGCAGCACCGCCCTCGTCGTCCACGTCGAAGACCAGATCGCCCGGGTCGCCGCATCCACCGCTCCCCCGGCCATCCAACGGCTCATCCATGGCCGCAGGCAACGCCACTGGTTCGGTGCCTGGGCTGCAGCCATGGCCCGGAGTAGCGAAGTCACCATCCCCGAGCTCGCCGCCAGCAGCCTCTACCGGGAACACCGCGGCCTCTTCGTGCAACACAAGATGCTCGCCGTCCGCGCTGCTCCCATCGTCGGCCGGCACAACCTGATGGCTGGGGCCCTCGCCCTCTACCTCTCCGACCAGCGGCTTCTCACGGCCGACGAACTCGACCTGTTCGAAGAGGTCGCCTCGCTCCTCCGCCTGGCGCTACACCACGACCAGGCGCAGCAAGAGCTGCTCGACCGGCTTCGCCATGACCCCCTCACCGGCCTCGAGAACCGAGACGGCCTCGAGGAACACATCCGCCGCGCCCTCGACGCAGCCGAAGGCCACGGTGCTCTCGTCGGCCTGCTGTTCGTCGACATCGACGACCTGACGCTCGTGAACGACAGCCTCGGCCACACGGTCGGCGACACCGTGATCGCCATGACCGCCGAACGCATCCAACGACAGCTGCTCCCCGGCGGCACCGTCGTGCGCTTCGGTGGCGACGAGTTCATCGTCGTGCTCGAACGCATCGAGAACATGGCAGACGCCAGCAATGTCGCCGAACGCATTCGGCAAGCAATCGGAGAACCGATCCGCCTCGACGACAACGAGCTCACCACTACCGTGTCGATCGGCATCACCAGTGGCGGCACCGGCACTGCGCCTCTCGAACTGATCGACGAAGGTCATGCTGCCGTCGTCCGGGCGAAGCAGGGCGGCCGCGGCTCCACCACCACCCACGACCTGGGGCTCGATACCGGTGCCAGCGACCGGCTCGGTCGCGAAACCCGCCTCCGCGAGGGCCTCGAGAACAGCGAGTTCGTGCTGTTCTGGCAGCCGAAGGTGAACGTCAGCACCGGCAACATCGTCGGAGCCGAGGCGCTGGTGCGCTGGGACCACCCGGAGCTCGGCATCGTCGGGCCCGACGAGTTCATCGCCACGGCCGAACGTTCCGGAGCGATCAACGACCTGAGCGACTGGGTCCTCTGGCAGACGGCAAAGGAAGTCGAAGCGTTCGCGCAGATCAACCCAGACTTCTCCGTCGCCGTCAACATGTCGGCCACCCAGCTGGCACGACCGCGTTGCATCGAATCCATCGGTGATGCGCTCGACGCCTACGGAGTTCGCGCCGGGCAACTCATCGTCGAACTCACCGAATCCGTACTTGCCGACGACACTGTCGTCCAACGCATCCACGAGCTTCGCTCGCTCGGTGTGCGCGTTGCAATCGACGACTTCGGCACGGGCTACTCCTCGCTCGCCTACGTGCAACAGCTCCCCGTCGGCATGGTGAAGGTTGATCGAGCGTTCCTCGGCGGGCTCACCAAGGACGGACACGGCGCGCCGATCCTGCAGGCAGCCGTGGCGATGGCACAGGCCCTCGACATGCGAACCACCGTCGAAGGTGTCGAAACCCAGGACCAGTTGACGGGCCTGCGCGCACTCGGCGTCGACTGGGCCCAGGGCTATCTGTTTGCCGAACCGAGCCCGCAGGCCAACCTGGTGTCGCTGATGCTCAGTGACACCAGCTGGTGAACCTCAGCTGTCCAAGCCGTCCAACAGGCTGGTCCGAAGCTCGTTCGACAGCGCATCGAACATGGCGCCCATGGCGTCGGCATCGATCGTGTGCGAGTCGGTGACGTAGTCGGCCGGATCCAGATAGAGATCCACGCCGGTGAACGCAAGACCGTCGTCCGTGTCGGCGCCGATCATGATCGGGCCGTCGTCCCACGCCGTCGACGTGAGCACCGAGCCCGGGTCGTCGACCGGCGTCCCGAAGCCGAACGCCATACGAACGTGCGAACCGGCATTGCCGAGCGCAACGGTCGTGCGGGTGCCGTCGGCCGGGTTCTCGAAACGAACGCTGTGCTGCAGACCCGTGGCAACCATGTCCAACACGGCCAGACCACGGTCGGCGGCCACGTTCATGAAGCCGGCCAGCAACACCACGATCTTGCGGTCCGCTCGAAGCTCGCTGGCCTCGACCGTCGCCGAACGATCGAGCAGGTCGTTGAACAGCGCCGCCTGCGCAGCCACCGCCGGGTCGACGGCTTCGACCGGAGCTTCGGCCACCTCTTCGACGACCGGCTCGTGGACCTCGGCGGGCGCATCGGCCACGAAGGAGTCGACGGCAGCCGGTTCCTCGACAGCCGGTTCCTCGACCGGGGCGTACTCCGCCATGACGGCTTCGGGTTCGGCCGATTCGGCGACGTCGACCATCGGCTCGGCCACGTCCTCGACCGGCGCCTCGAACACCGCAGCTTCCTCAACAGCTTCGGTCGGAGCCTCGAACACCGCGGCTTCCTCAACCGCTTCGGCCGGCACTTCTTCAGCCGGCGCCACCGGCGAGTCGGCGCCAAGGGCTTCGATCCGCTCGTTGACGGACTGCAACGGTGACACCGGATCCGGCATCACCTGCTCGACGTTGGCGGCAAGGTCGCCGCCGTCGGGAACGACATCACCGACAGCGCCCATCACGTCGGCACCGTCGGGCACTGCGTCGGCCACGCCGCCCATCACGTCGGCGCCCTCGGCGGTCACATCTGCCACCGCATCGCCGGCACTGGAGAACAGGCCACCGGCAGCAGCGCCCGCAGCCGCAGCCACACCAGCACCTGCGCCAAACAGACCGGTGCTCAGGCCACCGCCATCGGTGCTCTCGGGCGTCGCCTCAGCGGCGGCTGGCTCTGCCGCCGGCTGGGCATCTCCCCACACATCGTCGGCAGCACTCGGCTCGGGACTGGCCCAGCTGAAATCTGCGCCTTCGGACTGGACGAGGTCCGCCTCGGGTTCGATGGCCTCAGGGGCGGCCCACACCTGCGTGGCATCGACCTCGCCACCAATCTCGATCACGTCACCGGGCGCGCCGCTGTCGGCGAAGCCCGTCGTCTCTGCGACCTCTTCTGCGACCGCCTGCGGCTCGAACGCCGCAGCCTCAGGCTCGAACGCCTGCGTCGCCGCTTCCATCACGAACGGGTCTGCGGCCGGCTCGGCCGCGGCCGGCTCTGCAGCGGCAGTACCGAACGTCATCGTCGCATCAGCCGCACCGGCCGGCGCCGGGTCGCCGAACACCGGATCGCCCGCGGGAGGGGGCGGCAACGTCTCGACCGGGTCCTGGGTCAGAGCCACGAGACCGGGAACGGAGTTGAACGGCACCCAGTCCGGCTCGCCGGCCCACCACACGAGCGTGCCCGGAAGACGTTGGCCCTGCTTGACGCTGTCGATGATGGCCCGCATCGGGAACGGACCCGCCTGGGCACCGTTGTCCACCGCAAAGGAAATCGCCTCATCGAGGTCGGGGAGTTCGCTGCTCAACACTGCCTCTTTCACCTGAAAAACAAAGGACAACCACCCCGTCGTCCCACCCGATGTCTAGCAAACATTCGTAGTCTGACGGAGTGATTCCCCTTATCTGTCTCGACGTTGATGGCACTCTTGTGGGCAAATCGGGCCGAGTGTCCGACGCTGTGTGGCAAGCCGCCGATCGAGCACGCTCGCGAGGCCAACACCTCGCCCTCGCCACCGCCCGTGGTGCCTTCGGGTCCTCATGGGACATGGCGCAACGACTCGACCCGAACGGCTGGCACGTGTTCCACGCAGGCGGCGCAATCGTGCACGCCGACACGAGCGAAGCCCGCGGCGGCGCCGTGCCTCCCGCCGCCATCCTCGACGCAGCCGCGGTCGCCGAAGAGCACGGCTGGACGCTCGAGTACTACACCGCCGACGCCTACGCAGTCAGCGAGTCGAGCGAGCGGGCCATCGACCACGCCGCGCTCATGGGCGTGCCGTTCGAGTCCCGCACCCGAGACCAACTCGACGGCGACATCGTCCGGCTCCAGTTCGTCGTGCCAGAAGAAGACTCCCCCGCCGTCCTCTCACACGGTGAATCGCTCGGACTCACCGGCACCTCCGCAACATCGCCGATCATGCCAGGCACCGCATTCGTGTCGTTCACCGTTTCCGGAGTCACCAAGGCGACCGGCATCGAACTGATCGCCAACGAACTCGGCCTCGGCCTGAGCGACGTCATGATGGTCGGCGACGGCCACAACGACCTCCCCGCCCTCGCCGCCGTCGGCCACCCCGTTGCGATGGGCAACGCCGTGGCCGAAGCCAAGGAACTCGCCACCCACATCGTCGCCGACGTCGAGCTCGACGGCGTCGTCGAAGCCCTCGAGGTGTCCTCCACGGGTTAAGGCCGTGTGACATCCACCCCAATGTGTACGGATACACAGCAATCCGTCACGTCGTCTGCTACAAATCAAGAACAGACGGTGGAACGTGCGGGATGGTGGTTCACGTGGCGACGGAACAGGCAGAACTTGAAACGGCAGGCGTGTCTTCACTCACGCGGATGTCCACGCGCCGGAGCCTCGGCGTGGGGGCCATCATCATCGCGACCGCGGTCGTGGCCACCTTCATGGCCATCAGCATCGCCTCTGCATTCGGCTGACCCCGCCCGCCGGCGGCATCAGCCGATCTGACAGAGCTCGTCCCCGCCACCCGTGCGGCGGATGTAATAGCCGAAGTCGACGTCGCCATCGGTGTCCACGTAGCTGAGCACGCCCACGTTCGGGGTGTTCACCCAGCCGTCGCCACCGTTCTTGCCCGTCTCGAAGCGGATGATCTCCGTACCCGGCTTGTTCGTCCACTCGATGAGAACGCCGTTGGCGACAGCCGTGGCCGTGCATGTGTCCGGGTCTGGCGGATCAACCGGATCGCCGTCGTTCTCACACGTGATGTCCTGCTTGCCGTTGCCGTCCTGCAGGTCGTACCGCAGCACGTAGCTGTCATTCAGGGTGCCACCCGGCCACGTGGTCTGGGTTGCGTTCGCCACCAGCACAGCGAACGAACCATTGACCCGAAGCGCGTACCGGTTCTCGCCCGGAACCGCCTCCCAATCGACCAGCACACCGCCGGCAACTTCCGTCACGACACAGTCGGCGTCGGGGCCGGGGTCGACCGGACCGCCATCGTCGACCGTGCACAACTCGTCCGCGAGCGGACCATCCGGGCGGCGAATGTAGTAGCCGAAGTCCGTGTCGCCATCGGCATCCACGTAGGAGAGGTCTCCTGCCGCAGGTGTCGCCACCCAGCCGTCGCCACCGTTCTTGCCCGACTCGAACCGGAGCACCTCGGTGCCGGCCTTGTCCTGCCACGTGATACGAACGCTCCCGTCCGCCAGCTGCTCGGCCAGGCACACGTCACCCGGAGGCGGGTCGACGGGACCGCCGTCGTCCACGTCGCACAGCTCGTCGCCATTGCCGCTTCGGCGGATGTAGTAGCCGAACTCGACGTTGCCGTCGGTGTCGACATAGGAGGTCTGACCCACGGCCGGCGTGGTCACCCAACCGTCGCCACCGTTCTTGCCCGACTCGAACCGAATCACTTCGGTGCCGGCCTTGTCCGTCCACGAGATCTGCACGCCGCCGTTGTCCAACTCCTCGGCAACACACACGTCGCCGCCGGCGCCGCCCCGGTAGGAGGCGACGAGCGTCTCATTCACGTTCGCGGTCGGACGCACGGCGTCTCGATCCTCGCCATCGGACCAGGACTCGAAGGTGTAGGCCACCCCGCCATCGGTCTGCGAGAACGGCGCCGAAATCTCGCGATCCACACCGGCCACGCTCTGGAACGAATACGGCGCCGTGAAGGTCTGGCCCTCGAGCTGTACATCGAGGCCGGCCGGCGACGTCTGCAGCGTGACCGTGGTGATCAACGGATCGATCCGGGCAGACGTCGTCCACGACGTACCGTCCGAATCGGTTGCCGTCAGGTAGAGGGTCACCCACACGTTCGTTTCCGACTCGATCGCCGGCGGAACCGTGAAGCTGCCGTTCGCCCCGACAATGCCGTCGGTCAGCGGATGATCGTGGTCGTCGTGATTGAGGCGCACCTCCCACCGAAGATTCGCACTCGGAATGGTGCCGTCTTCGGCATCCGTCGCCGAACCGGAGAAGGTGATCGGCTTGCCCGCCTCGTAGCCGGCACCCACGTTGCCGACCGTGATCGTCGGCTGCGGCACCGTGTTGTTCGTGATGTTGATCTCCGCCGGGTTCGACGTGACCGAGTCGTTGCCGTTGCTCACCACAACCGTGTAGTCGTCGCCATCATCGCCGTTGTCGACGTTCTCGATGGTCAAGCGCGGGCCGTTCTCGCCGTTGATCGCATTGCCGTTGCGGAACCATTGGTAGGTCACGTCACCGGGGGCGGAAGCACCGACGAAGAACGAGGCGGTTCCACCGACAGCGATGGACACGTCGCTCGGCTGGCTCGTGATCGAAATCTCGTTGACCTCGCCCACGAACTGAATCTTGCCGACGCCACCCCATGCACCAACCTGATCGCCCTTGAACGTGCGGTCCAGGTAGTAGAGGTCGCCGTTGACCGGGGAGACGGCGAAGTCGACCAGGCCAGACACGCCCGGATCGCCATCGTCGAACAGCGTCATGAACTCGGTGGCCACACCGGTCGTCGTGTCCACACTGACGATCTGGCCAGAGCAGTAGTCGCCGGTGAAGTACTTGCCCCGAAGCTCCGTCGGGAAGGTCGGCACCGGCGTCTCGTAGAACGCGCCGCCGATGATTGCGCAACCGGAGATGGGCGTGCCCGGCACGTTCGGACCGTTCGCATCCGCATGCGGGAACGCCCAGAAGGGATCCTCCAGATCAGGATTCGGGGTCGGCTCCGGCCCCTCCACCAGACGCCATCCGTAGTTGGCGCCCTCCTCCAGCACATTGAGCTCTTCCCAATCGTCCGAGCCCACATCACTGATGTAGATCTCGCCCGTGACCGGGTTCTCCTGCGTGTTCCACGGGTTCCGCAGGCCGTAGGCGTAGATGGCCCGGTTGTTGCCCTGGAACTGGTTGTAGAACGGGTTGCTCGTGGGAATCGAACCATTCGTGTTCAACCGAAGGACGGTGCCCTTCAGGTTGGTGTTGTCCTGTGCGTTCGGGCCGATGAGGTAGTCGCCCACCGTGACGTACAGACGCCCATCGCTACCGTGCTGCACGGCACCGCCGTAGTGAAGGTCCACGTCGGCGGTTGGGAAGTCGTCGAACAAGACGACCTCGGTGTTCTGGTTGGCCGAGTTGCCCGTGACCGTGAAGCGGGACAGACGCGGATTGCCCGGGTCGTTGTCGTTCTTGTCGTCGTCGTGGACATACATCACGTAGATGTAGCCATTCGCCGCAAAGTCGTTGTCGAACGCCATCGAGAACATGCCCCGATCGCCTTCCGTGTTCACCCGGTCCTTGATGTCGAGGAACGGCGTGTTCAGCGCCTGGTCGTTCACGATGATCACGGCGCTGCCGTCGTCCTTGACAACCACAAGGCGGCCGTCCGGAGCCATCGCCAACTGCACCGGGGTGAAGATGTCCGTCTCGATCGTGAGATCCACAAATCCCTGCGGCGGAGCGGCCAGCGCATCCCGGATCGGAATGAAGGCCGCCAGGCCCAGCAAGAGCACACCAAGGACCACGGCCATACGCCGCGCTACCAGCCCAGTTCGCAAGCCACTATGCGTGACCACCAACGCTCCACTCATGTTCAGCCCCACGATCAACGTTCTCAACAGCATAGATTGCCACGTTGCGTGTGCCTTCATCCATGGAGCAAACAGCCCACGGACGTCACCACCCCACGAACGGCCGACAAGTAGCGTTGGGCGCATGCCGGACACCTCCGAAGTGGGAACCCAGCGCGATCAGATGCCTGCGTGGGTCCCACGCGCCATCCTGCTGTTCTTCACCGGCGTCGTAGCCCTCTGGCTGCTCCAACGCCTGTTCGAAGACCTCTCCGGCTTCCTCGTCACGATCCTCATCTCGTTCTTCTTCTCCTTTGCGCTCGAACCGGCCGTCAACTGGCTCGAGCGCAAGGGCTTCCGGCGGGGCCTCGGCACCCTCATCATGTTCTTCCTCGCCATCGCCGGAATCGCCCTGCTCAGCTTCATCGTCGGGACCGCACTCGCCGAACAGACGACCAGCTTCGTAAACGACGCCCCCACACTCATCGACGACCTCGAGGACTGGCTCCGCCGAAACGTCGACGACGACATCGAACTCACCCAGGTACGAGACCAGTTCCTCAACGACGACGGCCTCGGCGAACAGCTCACCGGCTTCGCCGACAACGTCGTCGGCCTCGGCGCCACGGTGATCGGCGTGGTCTTCAACCTGTTCACCATCGCGCTCTTCACCTTCTACCTCACCGCAGATGGCCCCCGCCTGCGCCGCACCATCTGCGCCCGGCTCCGCCCAGACCGCCAGCGTCGAATCCTCGGCATCTGGGACCTCGCCATCCAAAAGACCGGCGGATACATCCTCTCCCGCACCGTGTTGGCCTCGATCTCGGCGCTCGTCACCTGGGTCGCCTTCTCCATCATCGGCGTGCCCTTCCCACTGGCCCTCGCCGTTTGGGTCGGCATCGTGAGCCAGTTCGTACCGGTCGTCGGTGTGTACATCGCCGGCGCACTCCCGGTGATCCTCACGCTTCTCGAATCGCCCACGAAGGCCCTGTGGGCGCTGCTCTTCATGGTGGCGTACCAGCAGTTCGAGAACTACCTGCTGGCACCTCGCATCGACAGCCGGACCCTCAAGATCCACCCGGCCGTCTCCTTCGGGTCGGTCCTCGTCGGGGCGTCGATCCTCGGACCCGTCGGCGCACTTCTCGCCCTACCGACAGCGGCCACCGCACAAGGCATCATCTCCGCATCCGGCGAACGTTATGCGATCGAGGAAGGCCCGCTCACCCGGCTCAACCCCGACTCCGGCCCCTGGTCCGCCCGCTCCGAACCGGCCGGCCTCGGCACCCTCCCGAACCACACGCTCGACGAACGCATCGACGCCGACGTCGAGCCTGCAACGGCCGAGGACACAGAAGCCGACGACTGAGTCGTCGCCAACCGCTGCTCCTCGACTCGGACGTCCGCTCCCGCGTCCGGGACTCCGGCATCGCGCTCACGTGGAACGGAAGCACCGGCGAAGCGTTCTCGGAAGAACGGACGATCGCTCCAACCGACCGTCACCCGATTCAGGTCACCGACACGATCCTCCCCGCCGGATCGCTGGCCGACACCCCCGAGCTGCTCCGGTGCGGAGCGCAAGTCTCGCTGCCCTGAGTCAGCTTGCCGCGAGCTGGTTCACCCGTTCGAGCAGGCCCTGCGGACCCAAGCCACCGACATGGGTTTCGGTGCTGCCATCAGCTCCGATGAAGACCATCGTCGGCTGCGACGTCACCTGATACTCGATCCACAGCTCCTGCGGATTCGCGAGCACGTGCGAGATCGGCGTGCTCATCCCCTCGATGAACGCCTGCTTGTCGAAGTCGTCCCCATCGGCTTCGTTCGTCACGCCGATGATCGTGACTCCCGTGTTCTGTCTGTCCACCCATGCGACCGCAGAGCTCTCTTCACGGCAGGTACCTCAATGCGCACCCCAGAACCACAGCACCACCGGTCGACCTTCGGCCTGCGCAACCGCCAAGGCCTCGCGCCCCGTCGGCAGCGGCGCAACAGTGGCCGGAACCGTCGTCGGCGCCTCGGTGTCGGCGACCTCGACAGCTGTCGTACCGACCGGTTCGAGATCGGCATCCGGACCGGCATCGACCGGCTCCGATTCCACCTGCGTCATCTGTTCGCCGCTCACCACGGTCTCCCCGCACGCGGCCAACAACAGGCCCACAAGCAAAAGGAGGATCCGACGCATCACAAGAAGCGTAAACGCCCCAAGACACGGAACATATTTCCCCAAGTTCTGTGCAGCGCCAGATGCCTGTCCGACCTACACCGCTGCACAGATTTCCCGGTCCA
>CALBVR010000396.1 GCA_937969565.1 uncultured Acidimicrobiales bacterium
CGTCTCCACCAACAGCTCGGCGCCAATGACGCTCAGCTCGCCCCAGAGGCTTTCTGTGGTGTCGGTGGAGCCCATCGGCACCGTCACGCTGCGATGCACGTTGCCTTCGTCCAGCCCCTCCGCAACGGTCATGATGGCCACGGCGGTCTCGGCGTCGCCGGCGAGGATCGCCCGCTCGATTGGTGCCGCGCCGCGCCAGCGTGGGAGCGGCGAGAAATGGATGTTGACCATCGGCACCTCCGCCAACACGTGGGGCCGGATGAGCTGTCCGAAGGCAACGACGACGGCCAGATCGACATCGTGGTCCAGCACGTCATCGACTTCGGTGGTCACGTCGAGGCCCAGTTCGAGCGCCCGTTCCTTGACCGGGGTCGGCGAGGTCGAGCGGCCGCGGCCACGACGCTTGTCCGCGCCGGAAACGACGATCGGCACCTCGTATCCGGCCTCCACGAGGGCGACGAGGGCAGGCACGGCGATGGCTGGAGTGCCCAGAAAGGCAACCCGCCGGACGGTCTCCGGCATCGGGGCGAGGTTCATCGAACGCTCAGGGAAGGCTCAGGCCACCGGAACGGGGCACCTCGATGCCGAGGTCGGCGCCAAGGCGGCTGGCCGCAGAGTCGCCGGCTTCAGCCCGCTCGCGAAGGACCTTCATTGCTTCCTTGCGCTGCTCGTCGTCCAGCCGCTCGATGAGCAGGACCCCGTTGAGGTGGTCGAGCTCGTGTTGGAAGACGCGGGCCTCGAGTTCGTCGGCTTCGATCGACAGTTCGTTGCCGTCGAGATCCAGACCGATGAGGTGCACGGTCTTGGGGCGGACGATGTTCCAGGACAGACCAGGAACCGAGAGGCAGCCCTCGTCGAACTCCCACTCGCCGTCGGACTCGACGATCTCGGGGTTGATGATCGCCTTCGGATCCTCGCCGGCGTACATGTCGTAGACGAAGAGTCGTTTGCGGACTCCGACCTGCGGAGCCGCAAGGCCGATGCCGGGCTCCTCGTACATGGTCTCGAGCATGTCGTCGACGAGACGCACCAGTGCACCGTCGATTTCGGTGACCTCTTTCGCGACCTGCTTCAGGACGGGGTCACCGTAGTGTCGGATTCGGTACGGCGCGCTCATGTCCTCAGGATACCGTTACGGGGTGAGTTCGGAAGGTTCCCACTACTTCGACGCCCAGCCCTCGGTCGGGTCGAACCGGCAGCAGATCGAGCTGTCCCTGGCCGACGTGTTCCTCGAGCTGGGAACGGACAGCGGCGTGTTCTCAGCCGGCCGGGTGGACCCCGGCACCCGGTATCTCCTGCAGGAGATACCGCCGGTACCGAACGAAACGGCGAGCGTGCTCGACCTGGGCTGTGGCTACGGCCCGATCGCACTCACCATGGCCCGGCGGGCACCCGCGGCGACGATCGTCGGCGTCGATGTCAACGAGCGGGCGCTCGATCTGGCTCGAGCGAACGCACGTGCCAATGGCATCGACACCGCCAGTTTCGTCACCGCTGCGGAGGTTCCGTCGGACCAGCGCTTCGACCTCATCGTCTCGAACCCGCCGATTCGTATCGGCAAGCAGGCGCTCCACGACCTGCTTTCCGAGTGGATCCCTCGCCTCTCCCCCGGTGGTCGTGCGTGGATGGTCGTCCAGAAGCACCTCGGGAGCGACAGCCTCGCGTCGTGGATGACGGACCAGGGTTGGCCGACGACGCGTCTCGGCTCCCGGAAGGGCTACCGAATCCTCGAGACGATGGCGGGCACCGCATGAAGAACCTCGACCCGACCGGACTCAAGCGGCTGCACCGCGACTGGCGCCGCCAGACGACACAACGGGTGTCGATGATTCTCGACTCGGTACAGACTCCGTACAACGTCGGGACCATCCTGCGAACCTCGGCTGCCCTCGGTGTCGACCATCTCTGGCTCGTGGGGGCAACAGAGTCCCCGAACCACGCAAAAACCAACAAGACCGCGATGGGCACGCAGCGCTACGTCGACTGGACGGCGGTCGAGACACCGACGGAGGCGGCTGCGTTGGCCCGATCGGCCGGTTTCACGATCGTCGGCATCGAGCTGGCCGACGAAGCCGTTCCGCTGGAGTCCGTCGAGATGGCGGGCGATGTCTGCCTCGTCGTTGGCCACGAGGACCGCGGGCTGAGCAAGGAGATGTTCCCGCTCTGCGACGCGGTCGGCTACATCCCGCAGATGGGCAAGGTCGGCTCGCTGAATGTCGGTGTGGCCGCGTCCATCGCTGTGGCCGAGGCGAGACGTCAGTCGCGTCAGACCGCAGCCGGCTCCACCTGAACCAGCGTGTCGCCGTAGGCGGCTCCGCCACCGATGTCGGTCGTGGCGTCGTTGGTGAGCCCGTTGGCCGGGGTGCCTCCGTAGGCATCGCCGACCCAACCCCAGGCGATCGAGGCCAGGCCGGGCCGGAGGCGCTCGGAAATCTGCACCGTCAACGTGATCCGACCCCGGTCGTTGAACGCCGTGGCGGCGTCGCCGTCGGCGAGTCCTCGGGCAGCGGCATCGGAAGGGTCGAGTTCGATGAACGGCCCCTTCTCTCGGCTGTGGTGGGCTTCCAGCATCGAGTACGACGTGTTGAGAAACCTCGGCTGCTTCTTCGGTGTGGCCAGCATCAGCGGAAAGCGCTCCATGAGTTCGGACCCCGCGCCTTCCGGTGTCGGGGTCCAGGTGGGCACTCGGGGCTGACCGACGGCCTCCATCGCCTCGCTTGCGAACTCGACCTTTCCGCTGGCCGTGGCGAAACCTCCGTCGGCGTACGGCATGAGGTCGTCGGTGTCGCGAATTCGAATGAACCCGTTCGTCCTGAGCTCGCTTCGGTCCACGTCGGGATGCAGCGCCAGCTCGATGAGGTCCTCGTCGTCCAGGTGGAGTTCCGGTTCGTTGAAGTCGAACGCCGCAGCGAGCCGACGGAAGAGTTCGGTGTTCGAAACGGCCTCGCCCATGGGCGGCGTTGCGGGTTCGTTCCATCCGAGCCAGAGGTGCCCCCAGGACGGCACGATGTCGAGTGTCTCCGTCTGCATTGCGGCGGGAAGGACGACATCGGCGAATCGGGCGGTGTCGGTCATGAACTGCTCGGAGACGACCGTGAAGAGGTCGGAGCGTCGGAGCCCGGCCTCGACTGCGCCTGCATTGGGCATCGAGAGGGCCGGGTTGCCGTTCCAGGCGAAGAGCACGGTGACAGGCGGGTCCATGGTCGGATCGGTGAGCGCCTGTCCGAGTTGGGGTTGCAGGTAGGAACGGCGTGGTTCTGCGGCCATGGTCGGAGGTGAGAACACGCCGTAGTCGACGTCGGCCAACTCCTGCCACGCCCCAACGCTGCGAGCCATGCCTCCGCCTCGATGGCGCCACGCTCCGGTGAGCACCGGCAGGAGCGAGAGCGACCGGAACACGGAACCGCCGTGCGCATGGTGTTCGGCTCCGACGAGGCCGCGAATCATTGCGGCCTGGGTGGAGCCGTAGGTTCGGGCGAACGTCCGGATCGTCTCGGCATCGAGACCACACAGCGGGGCCGCCCATTCGGGCGTGCGATCGAGTACCGACGCGGCCAGCTCGTCGAACCCAACAGAATGATCGTCGATGTAGGCGTGGTCGAGGAGATCTTCGTCGATGAGCACGTGCATCATCGCCAGAATGAGCGCCATGTCGGTGCCGGGCAGCGGCTGAATGTGCTGATCGGCTGCGTCCGCGGTGATGGTCTTCATCGGGTCGACGACGACGATCTTCGCTCCTCGCGAGCGTGCGAGTTCGACGGTTGGCCACAGGTGGCGGTTGGTGAGCCTCGTGTTCGTGCCCCAGAGGATCACCAGTTCGGAGTGCTCGAGCTGCAGTGGGTCGGCCCCGCGCGTGGAGCCGTAGGCAGCCGCCATGCCAACTGCTGCGACCGCGCCGCAGACGTTCCCGGCCTGCTCCATCGCGCCGAGGCGGTGGAAGAAGTGCGGATGGATCGCGCTCTGCTGGATGGTTCCCTGCGTACCGGCGCTCCACCACGGGAGAATCGTCGCCCCACCGTGCTGATCTCGCCGGGCGTTCACCTCGGTCACGATGTGGTCGAGTGCCTCGGACCACGTCGCCTGCCTGAACTCGCCGGCGCCCTTCTCCCCTGTCCGGATCAGCGGATGCAACAGCCGGTCCGGGTCGTTGACCCGATGGACGAATCGGTTCACCTTCGGGCACAGCTCGCCCTTGGAGAACGGATGCTCGGGGTTCCCTCGGAGGTTCGTGAGCACACCGTCTTCGGCGGTGGCGGTCCAACCACAGCTGTCGGGGCAGTCGTGATGGCATGTACCGAGTACCTGGATCGTTCCCATCTCGGCAGTGTAGGTCGACCGGGTCCGCTGGCTGAGTGGTCAGGCGTCCAGTGGGTCGACCTCGACTCGGACGCGATCCGCGGGACGCGGGGTTGCGGCCAGCGCATCAAGGAGCGTGTCGTGGTCGCCGGCCGAGAGGCGCCAGCGGTCCTCGTTGCGGAGCCTTCGGACGGTGTCGGGCAGCGAGTCCACGAACTCGTCCGCCCCGGCGCCGGAGACGAGCGCCCACGCGCCGTAGGGCGGTTGGGAGAAGACCATGCGGATCTCCCGTTGGGCCCGGGCCAGACGGTCGGGATCGCCGTGGAGGGCGGCCTCGATCACGATGTCGTTAGGCCGGCGGGTCTGGACCACGACCCGACCACCGGCCGCCCGAGGCCCGACGAGCCGGGAAGCCAACGTCAGCAGGGCAAAAGCGTCTTCCGCGGCGCGATAACGCGGCACAGCGAGCTCCTGATCGAAATCGAGGAAGATGACCGCGGTCGCGGCGTCGAGTCGATGCAGCAGCGCCTCGGTGCCGATGAGCAGCCGATCGCCCCGGAGGTCCCGCTCCGGCGTGTCGGCCGTGATCTCGAGCACGTCCCGTTTCGCGAGAGCCCGAAGCTCTTCTGCGATTCGACCGATGCCGGGCCGGACCATCTTCATCCGGGTGCCGCCGCATTCCGTGCAGACCACGGGTCGTTCCGTTCCGCAGCGCGAACAGACGAGTCGATGCGCAACGTCGGGTTGCCCGACTGCAGCGGCACAGACCGCACAGGACGCGAGCGAGGCGCAGGTGGCGCAGGCCAGCATGCGAGCGCGCCCTTTGCGGTTCAGAACGCAGGCAATCGGACCGGCCCCCCGAACCAGATCGACGATGTCGTCGGTGAGCAGGCCGGGCACGTCCTTCTTCCGCAGGTCGACCACATGGAGGTGCGGCCAGCCGTTGCGCTCGCTGGATCGCTCAGGGACCAGCCGCCGCTCCGCCCGTTCCAGGGACTCGAGCGAAGGGGCCGATGAAGCGAGTACGCAGGGAATGCCGAGGCGCCGGGCGCGCTCGACAGCAACGTCGCGGGCGTTCCAGGCCGGGGTCCGTTCCTCCTTGTACGCACTGTCGTGCTCGTCGAGGACGAGGATGGACTGCAAGCGGGGTGTTGGTGCCCAAGCGGTGAGTCGTGTGCCGATGGTGACGGCGCCGCCGGCCGCCCGTTCCCATTGGTCGTTGTATTCGGCCACGTCGACGCCGAGATCCCGCAGTGCGCGGGCGAGCGTCCGCCGCCGCGCGATCGTTGGGACGAGGATCAAGGAGGCGCCGAGCGATGCTGCGGCGACAGCCAGTTCGAGTCCGTTGTCTGCCGGGGTCGTCCGAACGACGGTGAGCGGCCCGTCGAAGGCGGCCACTCGGCCCGGGTCCGCTGCCGGCGGTTTCGCCGCGGTCCGATCGCGCACCGACGGCACCATTCGTGGGGGCGACGCCGCGCGAAGAAAGTGTGGGATGCGACCGTTCCACCGCCACGCCGCCCACTCGGCCAGCTCGAGGAGTTCTGCCGGCGGACCGACGCCGGACCACTTCGTGAGCGGCCGGATCTCCACGTCAGCGGTCGGCTCGACGTCGGTGGCGACGACCCACCCAGCGGTGCGGCGGCCCGAGAAGTCCACCCGCACCATCGAGCCGACGGCGACACGATCGGCGCGCCCGTCGGCCTCCCAGGCGGAGGGAACCTCGTAGTCGAAGGCTCCGGTCACCGACGTGATGTCGGGTTGGACCCGAACCACCCGGCCTTCCGGACGCGGAACGTCCCGCCGCGGGGCGACGGGACGTTCGAATCCTGGAAGCGCTTGTGGTTCCACAGCCGAGCACCCTAGCGCTCGGATGTGACGGGACCCAGCGGCCCGGTCGCCGAAAGCGACATGGCCGTGAGACCCCGACTAGAGGCCGAGGGCGCTCTTGAGATCAGCGGCTCGGTCGGTGTTCTCCCACGTGAACCCGTCGCCGGTGCGGCCGAAGTGGCCGTACGCAGCGGTCGGCTTGAACACCGGCCGGCGCAGATCGAGATCTCGGAGAATCGCGGCTGGGCGCAGGTCGAACACGTCGTTGACGGCAGCAGCGATGGCGGCGGGATCGACGGTTTCGGTGCCGAACGTCTCGACGAGCACCGACATCGGGCGGGCCATGCCGATGGCGTAGGCAACCTGCACCTCGCACTTGCTGGCGGCACCCGCGGCGACGACGTTCTTTGCAACCCAGCGGGTGGCGTAGGCGGCCGAACGGTCCACCTTGGAGGGATCCTTGCCCGAGAAGGCGCCGCCACCGTGACGGCCCATGCCGCCGTACGTGTCGACGATGATCTTGCGGCCGGTGAGACCGGCGTCGCCGACGGGGCCGCCGATGACGAAGCGGCCAGTCGGGTTGACGTGGACGTCGTAGTCGTCGTCGGCGAACTGCTCCGGGATGACCGGCTTGATCACGTGCTCGATGAGGTCGGGCCGGATCATCGAGTCACGGTCGATGCCGTCGTTGTGCTGCGTGGACACGAGCACCGTGCTGAGGCGAACGGGCTTGCCATCCTCGTAGTCGAAGGTGACCTGGGTCTTGCCGTCGGGACGGAGGTACGGGACGAGCCCGGACTT